>CAYWTU010000347.1:0-5177 GCA_964461275.1 uncultured Pirellulales bacterium
ACAGCCTGGGCCGACCGAACGTCCGCCAGGCGTCGCACGAATGCCAATCGGGTTGGCTGAGAATTGCCACGCGAAAGCCGTAGGCCTCAAGCAGCCGCCCCAACAGCGCCATGGCGAAGCTGGGGTGGTCCACATACGCGTCGCCGGTGACGAACACGACGTCCACGGCGTCCCAGCCGCGCAGCCGCATTTCCTCGGCCGTCATCGGCAACGGCGCGGCGGCGCATCTAGTCGGCGGCGTGGCGCCCAAAACGGGCAGCGCCGTGAAAGCGGCGGTCGGCGGGAGAGGAGTGGTGGTCATGAAATCAACATTTGCTGGGCGGAGCGAAATCCGTTCAAACCGCGCCGGCCATTTCGTTGAGTTGCACCACGGCCCGCTGTTGCTCCTTCTCCAGATAGGCCCGGCCTTTCTTCACGTTCACGTGGTCCCACGGCAGCCGGCCGCCGATGGGGTACGGCTTGTGCAGCGTCGCGTTGACGTCCACACCCGTGTCGGCCAGCGCCTGCCAGTAGCGCGCTTCGTCCATCATTTCCCGCCAACTGTCCAACCGCGCGCCGCGGCGCCAGGCCAGCTCGATGGCCGGGGCGATCCGCCGGTCGCCGCGGCTCAAGACGCCTTCCAGCAAACTGGTTTCGATCGGGTGCGTCTTGACGCTGACCGTGGGCAGCAATTTGCGATGACGCAGGTAGCGATGTGCCTCGCGGAAATAGTCGCGGGTCTGCATTCCGTTCCATTGGTACGGCGTGTGGGCCTTGGGCACGAAGTTGGAAACACTGGCGGTCACCCGCGCCAACTTGCCACACTCCTGCTTGCGGATGCTGGCGATTGTTTCTGCCATTTCCACGATCCCATCCAGGTCCACCTGCCGTTCGCCAGGCAGGCCACACAAGAAATACAACTTCACCTGCTCCAGGCCGTTGGCAAACGCCTGACGGCAGCCGTCGTAAAGGTCTTGGTTGGTGATCTTTTTGCGAATCTGTTCGCGCATGTCGTCCCGGGCCACTTCCGGGGCCAACGTCAGACCCGAGCGGCGTTCGGTCGAGAGCAGCGTGGCCACGGTCTGCAGCGCCTCGTTCACGCGCAGGCTGGGCAGGCTGATGTTCACACCCAACGGCTTGAACGTCTCCTGCATCCGGCGCAAGAGTTGCTCGAAGTGCGGATAGTCGCTGGTCGACAGCGACAACAGCGAGATGTCGTTGAAGCCCGTATGGCGGTAGCTTTCCAGAGCCGCGCTGACGATCGTTTCCACCTCGCGAATCCGCATCGGCCGCTTGATCGCCGTGCTCTGACAGAAACGGCACTGCCACGGACAACCCCGCATGATCTCCAAAGCGATCCGGTCGTGAACGCATTGCACATAAGGCACGATCGGCCGGGTGGGAAGTGGAATGGCCTCCAGGTCGTCAATCACCGACGGCTCGATCGTCTCCGGCACGTCGGGATGCGTGCGGTGCAGCGCGGCCAATGTGCCGTCGGCCAGATACTCGGGCTCGTAGAACCGAGGCACATAAACAAACGGCAATTCCTTGGCCAGGTGCAGCAGCATTTCTCGCCGCGCTGCGCGGCCGGCCGCGGGAGTATTGCCGACGCGGCCATACACCTGGCGAAGCTCCAACCAACGATCGCAAATCGCCGGCAACGACGGCTCGCCGTCTCCCGTGACGAACACGTCAATAAACGGCGCGAGCGGCTCTGGGTTCTGCGCACAAGGCCCGCCGGCCAGAATCAGGGGATGCTCCAGTCCCCGCACTTCGGCGTGCAGCGGAATGCCGGCCAAGTCGAGCATCGTCAGCAAATTGGCCGAGCAGATTTCGTACTGCAAGCTGAAGCCGATCACGTCGAATTCGCCCAGCGGCGTGAACGTCTCCAGGCTATACAGCGGCATGCCGTGCTCGCGCAGCTTTTGCTCCATGTCCAGCCACGGTGTAAACGCCCGTTCGCAAGCCCAGTCTTCGCGGGCGTTCATCAGCGAATACAACACCTGCAACCCGTGGTGGCTCATGCCAATGGTGTAGGTGTCGGGAAACGCCAGGCACAGCCGCCCCATCCCCCCGCGATGGTCCTTGCGGACCATGTTCAGCTCGCCCCCCACGTACTGGGCCGGCGTGAGAACGTCGCACAGAATTCGGCCCACCACGTAATCGTGCAGTTTCTGGTTGAGCATGGCGTGGGCCTAATGGGACAAGGTTTCAAATTCGTAGCAATTGGCTGTAGTTTACGGGCGCGGTGCCACCGCCGTCGAGCCGGGTCGGTACAATGTCCGGCCGGGATTTTTTAATCCAGCAAACAACCTACGCGGTTCGCCGAAATCATCGGGGGCTCAAGGTCCGTCGTCCGGTGGTTTGGCGGTCTTGTAGTTTTTCCGCTGAAAACTCGTCGGATTCGCGCCGGCTGCAAGAAAGACACCTGTGGGACCCGGGCCCCAACGAGCGACGAACATGCCCCAAGGATGCCAGCGAATGATTTTGCCATTCTGGCAGGTTTGCTGGCTGGCGTTGGCGCCCGTTGTGGTGGCCGCCGCGCCGCGTCCCAACGTGATTCTCATCATCACCGACGATCAGGGATACGGCGATTTCAGCTCCAGCGGCAACCCCGTGCTCAAGACGCCGCATCTCGACCAGCTTGCCGCCGACGGCGTACGGCTGGTGAACTTTTACGTCTCGCCCGTGTGCTCGCCCACGCGGGCCAGCCTGCTCACCGGTCGCTATCACCTACGCACCGGCGTCCGCGACACGTACCTGGGCCGCTCGATGATGAACGCCTCCGAGCAAACCTTGGCCGAATCGCTCCGCGACGCCGGCTATCGCACGGGCATCTTCGGCAAATGGCACCTCGGCGACTGCTATCCCCTGCGGCCGCAGGATCAGGGCTTCGAGGAGTGCTTGGTGCACGGCGGCGGCGGCGTGGGACAACCCTCGGACCCGCCAAACAACCACTACCAAGACCCGCAACTGCGGCACAACGGCCATTGGCGGCAATACGGCGGCTACTGTTCGGACGTGTACACGACGGAGGCCATCGACTTCGTCCGGCAGCAGCGTGAGCAGCCGTTTTTCGTCTATCTGGCGTACAACTGTCCGCACACGCCGCTGGAAGTTTCAGACGAGTTGCTGGCCCGCTACCCCGCGACGTCGCTGCAAGCGGCCGCTTGGCCCGACGACGGTTTTTCTGTGAAACCGCTGCACGACGTCGAAGCGACTCGCCGAGTGTACGCCATGGTCTCCAACATCGACGACAACGTCGGCCGGTTGCTAAAGACGTTGGACGAGCTGCAACTGGGCGACAACACAATCGTCGTCTTCTTGACCGACAACGGCCCCCAGCAGCCGCGCTACAATGCGAGCCTGCGTGGCTTGAAAGGGAGCGTCTACGACGGCGGCATTCGCGTCCCCTGTTTTGCCCGCTGGCCTGCGCGGTGGAAACCCGGAACCGTCGTCTCGCGTCCCACGGCCCACATCGATTGGACGCCAACGCTGTTGGCGGCGTGCGGCGCCCAACTTTCTCACCTGTCGGGAGAGGGTCGGGGCGAGGACGATTCGCAGACCGCCGCATCTGCTTCCGATATACCAAAACCAGACGGCCACAACCTGCTGCCGTTGCTCGACCATCCAGAGGCCGATTGGCCCGAACGTCATTTGTTTTTCCAGTGGCACCGCGGCGATGTGCCGGTCCGATATCGCAACTGCGCCGTCCGGGGCGAGTGCTGGAAGCTGGTGCAACCGCTGGGCGCGTTTGACGAAAAGAACACCAAGGAGCAATTCGAGTTGTACGATTTGGCGGCCGACCCCTACGAGCGGCACAATGTTGCCGCCGAGCATCCCCAGACGGTGGCCGAACTGCGGAAGGCGTACGATCGCTGGTTTGACGACGTCTGGCGCGGCGAGACGCTGCCGGCAATTGTAATCGGCGACGAACACGAAGCGCGAACCACGCTGACCCGCCAGGATTGGCGCGGCCCGGCGGCCGGCTGGTCGCCCGAGTCGATTGGCCATTGGGACCTGGTGACGAACCAAGCGGGAGAATTCGACGTTGCCGTGCGGTTCGCTCGGACCAAGGCCGCGGCGAGGTTGCTCCTGGACGTGGGCGATCATCAGGCGGCGGCCGAAGTGCCCACGGGCGCCACCGAAGTCGCGCTGCGCCGGGTTCCGTTTCCCGCAGGGTCATTCTCATTGCAAGCGACCCTTGTCGAAGGCGACCGCAAGGCCGGTCCGCTGTACGTCGACGTGATTCGTTCGGAGCGATAATCAATGCGAATTGTCATGATGGGCACCGGCGGGTTCGCAGCACCGACGCTGCAAGTGCTGTACGGGTCGCCACACCATGTGGTCGGGCTGGTGACGCAGCCGTCGCGCGAGGTCGCCGGCCGCAAGGCCCCGCCTCCCAGCCCCATGCGGCAACTGGCGACGGCGCACGGCACGCCGGTCTTCGATCCGGTGAGCGTGAACACCGACGAGGCCCGGCGTCAGCTTTGCGAGTGGTCGCCGGACCTGTTGGTGGTGGCCGACTACGGTCAAATCCTCAGTCCCGAGACGCTGGCCGCGGCGCGGCTGGGAGGCGTCAATCTGCATGGCTCGCTGCTGCCGAAGTATCGCGGCGCGGCGCCGATCAATTGGGCTCTGTACCACGGCGAAACCGAAACGGGAGTGACCACCATTCACATGACTCCACAACTCGACGCCGGCCCGTGCCTGGCGCAGGCGAGGACGCCGATTGACCCGAACGAAGACGCGATCCGGTTGGAGGCCCGCCTGGCCGAGTTAGGCGCCCCGCTGGTGCTGGACACGATCGCCGCCTTGGAAACGGGCGTTGCAATTCCCTTGGAGCAGGACAATGGCCTGGCCAGTCGAGCGCGGCGGCTGCGCAAGACCGACGGCCTGATCGACTGGCGCCGGCCGGCGCAGGCCATCCACGACCAGATTCGCGCCTTGCAGCCTTGGCCCGGCGGTTACACATTCTGGCAGCGGCCTACGGGCGACGCGCTGCGACTGATCTTGTCCCCCGGAACGGCTGTCCTAGGCTCGGTCGAGGCCCCCGACGTTGCGTCGGTGGCGCCGGGCCAAGTGCTCCGGGCGCAGGGGGATGAACTCGTTGTCGCCGCCGGCACGGGAGCGCTGCGGCTAGCCGGCGCCCAGCCTGCCGGGAAGCGGATGCTGTCGGTCGAGGAATTCCTGCGCGG
>CAYWTU010000348.1:0-5173 GCA_964461275.1 uncultured Pirellulales bacterium
AGGTCGACGACCGGGCGATGGCACGCGGCGGTGATCCATGGCCCGGCGACCGAGAATTCCACCGCCGCCTGCCCCGTTTGCAGTTTGGCGCCAAGGTGTTTGACGAGCATTTCGCTGCTGGCGCGGCGCTGATCGTTGCGCAGCGTCGAGAGCCATTTGCCCTGGTAGGTCAGCACCGTGTCGGCGGCGGATTGAGACGGCGCCGCCTGCGGCGCGACCAGCGTCAGACGGCCGTCGGCCTCCAAGGCGGCGGCGGGTTCGAACATCTGCCAGTACCGGGGACCCGCCAGCCACTGGACGTGCTCGGGCCGGCAAACCACAGCGACGTCGATCTGCCGAGCGTGCATGACGTCGAGCAGGCGCTTCTGCCGTGCGCGGCACTGGTCGACGTCGCATTCCAGGTAACTCATGTTCGACATGGCGCCGGACTTTCACTATGGGTCCACGTTGCCCTGCTTGGCTGGTGGCGACCGCTGGGCCAAATGCACACGGGCCACATCGCCCATGTAGTTCGATTGGGAGTACTCGCCGACGGCCAGCTTCAAATGTTCCAGGCACTGCGCGGCGCGGCCTTCGGCCTCGGCGAACAGCGCCAGGTACAGATGGGCAAAGAACAACTGCTGCCGCAGCGGCTCGCCCGTCGCGCCGTCGCCAGCGGCGGCCAGCACGTCGTCCGGCGACTTCTCACCGCGGAACAAGGCGTAGACCTCCATCATCGGCACGCGCCGGTCGTGGCGGATGGGAAGGATTTCTTGACGCGCCTGGTCGATGCCGCGCTGCCTCGCCAGGCACAGAAAATGCCAGACAGCGTTCTCCACGTCGTTGCCGTCGACCGTCTGATACGCGCCGAACTGACGGGCTCCATCGGCGAATCGCCCCACGTAATAAAGCGCGATCCCGCGCATCCAGTGGTCGGGCATGGCCTGGGGGTCGAGCTCGATTTCGCGGTCCCAGTCGGCCAAGGCGCCGGCCACGTCGCAGGCGCGAAACTTGGCCGCGCCGCGTCGCCGCAGAAGTTGCGTCGACTCGCCTTGGAACTGAAGGGTGCGGTCGAAATCGTCAACCGCTAAGGAGAATTCGCGCTGCGCTTCGTAGGCGACGGCACGAATCAGGTAGCCGGCGGCGTCCTCGGGCGCATCGTCGATGGCCTGGGCGGCCAGGCGAATCGCCACGGCAAAGTCGCGCCGGCCAAGCGCCTGGCGGGCGTCGGTTAGCGGGTCGGCCGCCTGGGCCAAGGCGCCGCACGCAAGACTGGCGGCTAGCAGCGCACCAGGTCGGTTCAACAATCGATTCGCAAGAGGCAACACGGCCCATTCCCTAGCGCAGGTATGGATGAACTGGCGACGCATTCTAGGCCGATCGCCTGATGTCGACCAGTTCTAAAGCCCAACGCGGGCGAGTTCGGCTTGGCGTGCAACAGGCGCAAGGTCGCACTATCATGATTGGACTGCGGCCCGTCGTGCTGCCGCGACCGTGCACCCTTGCCAGAGTAAGCCGCCATGATCGTCAAGTTCCTGTGCCTGTGCTCCGTCGTCGGCATTTTCGCAATCGGCTGGGCCGGCGCCGTATCGGCCGGCCAGCCGTCGAAGAAGCTTCGTGCCGGCATCATCGGCTGCGACACTTCGCACGTGCCGGCCTTCACCGCGGCGCTGAACGATCCCGATGCGACGGGCGATTTGGCGGACGTTGAAGTTGTGGCGGCGTTCCCCGGCGGCAGCCCCGACCTGCCCTCCAGCCGCGACCGCGTCGAGGGCTACACCAAGGAACTCCGTGACAAGGGGATTGAGATTGTGGATTCGATCGCGGCGTTATTGGAGCGGGTCGACGTGGTGCTATTGGAGAGTGTCGACGGCCGTCCACATCTAGCGCAAGTGCGGCCGGTGCTGGAGGCGAAGAAGCCGGTGTTCATCGACAAGCCGGTGGCTGGATCGCTGGCCGACGCGGTCGAGATATTTCAGTTGGCCGAGCGGCACGGTACGCCATGCTTTTCCAGTTCTTCGTTGCGATTCAGCCCGGGCATTCTGGGCATGAGGAACAACGAGCAGGTGGGGGACGTGGTGGGTTGCGACGTGTATGCCCCCTGCTCGTTGGAGGAACATCACCCGGACTTGTTTTGGTACGGGGTGCATGGCGTGGAAATGCTGTTCACGATTATGGGGCCCGGCTGCGTCAGCGTTACGCGAACGCACACCGCGGGCACGGACGTGGCGACCGGCGTGTGGAACGATGGCCGCGTGGGAAGTTTTCGCGGCATTCGCCAAGGGGCCAGCAACTATGGGGCGATCGTTTTCGGCGCCAAAGGAATTGCCCCCAGCGGCAGCTACGCCGGCTATCTACCGCTGGTGGCCGAGATCGCCAAGTTCTTCAAGACCGGTCAATCGCCTGTGCCGGCGGCCGAGACGTTGGAGATGTTCACGTTCATGGAAGCGGCCGACGAAAGCAAGCGCCAGGGAGGCCGGCCGGTGACGATGGCAAGCGTGCTCGAAAAGGCCCAGGCGGCTGTCGCGGCCCGCTAGCCGAAGGCGGGTCGAGGTTAGCGCTGGCCGGAGAAGATCTGGCAATAGCTTTCGTAGCGTCGAACGTCGATCAAGTCGTCTGCGACGGCGTCTTTCACCGCACAATCGTCTTCGTGCATGTGCGTGCAATCGGGGTAGCGGCAGCGGCTGACCAGCGGCCGCAGCTCGCGAAAGTAGCCCGCCACCTCGGCCGGGATCACGTCCCAGAGATCGAACTGGCGGATGCCGGGCGTATCGACCACGTAGCCCCCCATGGCCAAAGGGACCATGGTGGCGGTTGTGGTGGTGTGCCGCCCTTTCTGGTTTTCTTGGCTGACGCGGCTGACGCGCAGTTGTAAGTCTGGTTCGATGGCGTTGAGCAGCGATGATTTTCCCACGCCGCTTTGGCCGGCCACCACGCTTTGCCGCCCGGCCAATGCGCACCTCAATCGCTCGACGCCAAAGCCCGTGGCGGCGCTAAGCAACAGCACGCGATAGCCCAACTGGCTATACACGCCGACCAGCGGCTGCAAGTCGGCCGCGTCCACCAGGTCGATCTTGTTGATCACCAGGACCGGCTCGATCCCACACTGTTCGGCCGTCACTAGAAAGCGGTCGATCAAATTCGGCTTGAGGGTTGGCTCGGCGGCGCTGCCGACGATGATCACCTGGTCGACGTTGGTCACCAAGATGTGTCGCCGACCGCGGCTGGTGCGGCTGAGAACGCCGTGACGGGGCTCGACGCGTTCGATCACCCCTTCCTCGGGTCCAGCCGGGCGAAACATGACACGGTCGCCGGTGGCCACCACGTGGCGCTCGTCGGTCGACAACGTCCGCAGCAGCCTCCGGACGGCGCAGCGAAAGACGCCCCCATGGTCGGCCGCCACTTGGGACAAGAGGCCGTGAACGCTTACGACTCGGCCGGACAGGCAGGCCGGATCGACGCCCAGCGCCGGCTGGGCGGCCGGATCGCCGCCGCCGGCTTCCACGATGGTCCGGCGGCGCGTGAGGTCGCCTTTGCCGCTAATCCTTTCTTCGCGCCGCTGATCTTCAAGCGTCCGATCGGTGTGAAACCGCTTGGTCCAGTCGCGGGTTCGGGCGCGGGGCGAGCGGTTTTTGCGAAAGTCGGCGCGGACCTTCTTTCCTGGTTTTTCGCCGTCGTGTTGGGGGCTGTCGCCGGTAGACATGTTTCCCAGCCTACCAAGATGTCGGCCTAGGTTCACAGGCTTGTCGGTTTCGGTCTGGAAGTGCGGATCAACTTCCGTCAGCCCGCGGGTTTTTCCTGACCTGAACAATCCGCAAGGTCGATGTACACCGCAAGGGAGCGCATTTGCTGATTCCCGCGGGATTCCCAGGTAGCGGGCAGTTGTATTTCCATGATTCGTGTCCAACGGGCAGTCTTTCCCGAGTATCGATTTCCGCCGCCGTTGGCGTTGCAGGCGGACTACGAGCGGCGCGTGGAGCGCGGATACCGGGTGATGCAGGGGCGCCGGGCCGTGATCTGTGGATTGGCCCGCGACGTGTCCCGCACGCTGCCGGTGATGATCGAGCACGTGGAGGTGCTGGGCGAGAGGTTTGCCGACTATCGCGTGCTGATCTACGAGAACGATTCTCGCGACGCTACGCCGGAAATCTTGAGCGAGTGGGCTGAGGCGAATCCCCGCGTTCATTTGCTCAGCGAACGACTTGGGGCGCCGGTGAACGACAACCGGCGCTGCCTGGACCGCGCCGCGCGGATGGCCTATTACCGCAACATCTGTCAAGACGCGATGGCGGAGAACTACGCGGCCTACGACACGGCGGTTGTGGCCGATATGGACTTGCCGTTGGGGTTTAGCGTCGACGGCGTGGCCCACACCTTCAGTCACGACGCCTGGGACTTCGTAGGCTCGTACGGCGTGATCTACAAGCGGTTGGGCAACGAGCCGAACTGTTCGCTGCACTACGACGCCTGGGCCTTTCGTCGGCAGGGCAGTTACGACGCGCTCGACACCGCGACGGTCAACGCCATGCAGTGGCGCCGGGGCGAGGAGTTGGCGCCGGTCTACTCATGCTTCGGCGGCATGGGCGTGTACCGGATGCAGGCTCTGTTGTCGGCCCGCTACCAAGGGATCGACTGCGAGCATGTTCCGTTGCACCGCCAGATGCGCGAGAGCGGCTACGGCCGGCAGTTTCTCAACCCCAGTCAGATCACGCTCTACGGCCGCAAGGCTCGCAAGAGCGACGTTTGGGCCCGGCCGTACTTCACCATGATGTCGCTGTGCACCGGCCGCCCGCAGACGATGTGGCTGTAGCAGCGCAATACGCTGGACAGCGATCGAAGCAAGCGCTACACCGGCCGGAACGGATTGCGTCCGGCGTCGGGAGCGTTGCCGCGCAGTTCGCGACGCTGAGAGGTCGCGCCGGGCAACGCCCGCGGCGGCTTAACCAGTCCGGCCCGTTCCAGCAGGCTCTTGCCGAAGATTTCGGCTGTGGCGTCTTCGGTCGGCGGCGGGCCGGTGGCGCCCAGCG
The DNA here is from genome assembly GCA_964461275.1 of uncultured Pirellulales bacterium. Classification (GTDB taxonomy): domain Bacteria; phylum Planctomycetota; class Planctomycetia; order Pirellulales; family CAYNRE01; genus CAYWTU01. The sequence goes on from CAYWTU010000348.1 coordinate 5,007, forward strand.
ACTCCGGCGAATACTGGATGGTGTACTTGTGTTTGGCGATGGCGACCGTATCGCCGGGGTCCAACCGTTTCTCAATCACGCGTTGGTCGTTCACTTTGCAGCCGTTGCGGCTATTGAGGTCCTTGAGGTACCAGTAGCCGTTTTCCAGCGTCAATTGGCAGTGGTTC
>CAYWTU010000349.1:0-3381 GCA_964461275.1 uncultured Pirellulales bacterium
TCATAGCTGCCGCTCTCCTCGAGGTCTCCTACGAGGGCTGCTCCACGCGTGCACAGGTCAGCCACAGCCAAAGTAGGTTGACACGTAGGTGAGAATGCGCAAAATCTGGCAGGCCGAGTGACTCATCGAGGTGCGGCAAGGCGCGACGCGCAGTCGGAACGGTCTACCGGCCGCTGAGCCGCTCCGTCGACGGATCGGCCTGCCACATGTAAAGGAACGTCGGCAGTTTGCTGCGGTCCAGGCCGGGGATACTCAGCGGCAAGAGGCTGCCTTGGATCGGCGTATTGGGCGTAATGGCATACGGCGTGCGGGCCGGATCGCCGTTGCGGTGCAGCAGCACCACCCGAGACGGGGCCAGGCCGGCCAGTTCCTCGGCCGCTTGGATGGCGTCGTCCAAATAGCCTACGCGGTCGATCAAGCCGTGCTCCTGCGCTTGCGAAGCAGTGAACACGCGGCCGTCGAAGACTTCGGCCTTAGCCTGCTTGAGGGTTGGGCGAGCCTCGGAGACCACCCACTTGAAACGCGCGTGGTATTCGTTGGCCATCGCCTGCAGCAGTCCCTTGGCTTCTTCAGTGAGGGGCTTGACCGGCGAGCCAAGGTCGATGTTTGTCCCAGCGCGAATCGGCACGCCAACCACGTTGAACTGCTCCATCGTGTCCTGCAAGTTGTACAGGTTCAGGATCACGCCGATGCCGCCGACGACGCTCGTCGGGTGGGCCACGATTTGGTCCGACGCGCTGGCCATGTAATAGGCGCCGCCGGTTCCCACATCGAGCAGGCACGCCACCACCGGCCGGTTGGTGCGGGCTTTGAACAACTGCACCTCGCGCCACATGATGTCGCTGGCGGTCACGGCGCCGCCCGGGCTGTTGATCCGCAGCACGACCGCCTTGATGCACTCATCACAGGCCGCGGCGTCCAGTTTTTCGCGCAATAGATTCACCGGATTCTCGCCCATCGACGAGAACCCGACCATGTCCATGTTCAGTAGCAAACCATCGACATCAATCACCGCGACGGTGGCCGAATGCTCCTGACCCGACCCAGGCCGCACGGTCATCTGCAAAACGGGGCCGCGGTCGAGCACCGGCGGCATATCGGCTTGAATGCGGCCGCTGGTGTTCACCTTCACGCCTTGACCGCAGCCGACGGCCAGCACTGTCACCACTGCCAGGGAGCACGTGAGAAGCGCCTCGATGGCGCTGCGCGCAGGACGCCGCCACGCGGCGGAACCCACATCGGCCAACTCAAGGCGACGGCGCAAAATCACGGCGCACTCCTTGCGCACCAGGGGCGAATCCGGCGCCTCACACTCGACCATCCTGGTCGAGATCGCGATTCATTGAGCGTCCGCGCCCCAGCCAGCGGCCCGGGAGCATAGCGTCGACTTCCAACCGCCGCCAGACGGCCCTTGCTACCAAAGGAATGACAGCAGGGACGTTTGGGCAAGCGGGGCGCTTTCCGGCGACGACGCCCCTAAGAGGCCGCCCAACAATCTGACAACGGCCCTCCAACTCCCGTTGATTCCAGCGCACCGAGTAGGTTGTTTGTTCGACTCTAGGAAAAACCGAATTCGCCGGTCCAAAGCGGAGCGCCGAGCCGGGCAGTCCGTACTATGATGCCGTCCGTCGGAAACATGATTTGCCCCTTGGGACGACCGACAAGAACTTCCTCATTTCCCACCTCTCCCCCTGGGAGAGGCCTGGTGAGGGGAATTCAATCTGCGGAAGTTATTTTCGGTCGTTCCTTAGCGTCGCAGGTAATGCCCTCATGAGCGCCCCCAAGACCCTCCGAACGAAGCCCAAACGATACGCCACGGATGACCAGCGCTGGCGAGCGGTCGTCTCGTGCGACACCCAGGCCGATGGGTCGTTCGTATACGCGGTCCGGACGACCGGCGTGTATTGCCGGCCGTCATGCGGCGCTCGCCTGCCGCGCCGCGAGAACGTTCGTTACCATGCCACGCCCGTCGCAGCCGAGCGAGCTGGGTTTCGGGCTTGCAAGCGGTGCCGGCCGGCCGGACCGGTCTCGTCGGAGCAGCAAACGCTGCTCCTGGCGCGCGTTGCGCGTCTGCTCACGCACCCGGACGACGAAGCGATTCGGCAAGGGCTGGCCAAGTTGGCCGCCTCCGAAGGAATGCGGCTTACTCGGCTGCACCGTGTGATCAAGAATTCGCTGGGCGTCTCGGCGGCAGGGCTCATTGCCGCACGGCGGGCGGCCCGCCTGCGAAGTGGGCTGGCTCAAGGAAAGTCGGTAACCGCCGCGACGTTGGCCGCCGGCTACTCGTCACCCGGCCGGTTGTACGCCAACTCCGGCCGAGCGCTGGGCATGAACCCCGCGGAATTTCGAGCTGGCGGACCAGGGAAATCGATTCGCTACGCGGTCGCGAAGTGTTCCTTGGGGCAGGTGTTGGTGGCGGCGACCGATCGGGGGATCTGTGCGATTAGCCTCGGAGATCGCCGGCAAGACCTGGTCGGCCAGTTGCGCCAACAATTTGATCGGGCACATCGAGTCCACCGCGACCCGGAGTTCGCGACGCTGATCGCCCGCGTGGTCGCCATGATCGAGCGACCGGGCGCCGCTTGCCGTCTACCGCTGGACCTGCAAGGGACGGCCTTTCAGGTGCGGGTTTGGGAGGCACTGCAGAAAATTCCTGCGGGCCAGACGCGAACCTACACCGAGCTGGCCCGCGGACTAGGCCTGCAGAGCGCGGTGCGGGCCGTGGCCAGCGCCTGCGCCGCCAACACATTGGCCGTGGCGGTCCCCTGCCATCGCGTCATTCGCCGCGACGGCCAGTTGGCGGGCTATCGCTGGGGACTCAACCGCAAGCGGGCTCTGCTGGAGCGCGAGCGCGGCACGGCAACCCGTTCGATCGCCGAGGCCGATTAGCTCCAGCAAACTTCCAACTCGTTGTCGATCCGATCGACCCCTTCCACCCGGCGCAGCGATTCTTGCGCCATCTGCTTTTCATAGAACGAGCTAACCACGCCTCGCAACACCAAGCGGTTCTGCTCCCGTTCGACCCGCACGCGACGCCGGTGCAGGTGTGGGTGACGGTCCAACACGTCGGCCAGGTGGACTTCAAGCGGCGTTTTTGAGGCGGTCGACATAGGCGTACGATCGTATCCGGTTTCGGGTTGGTCGAGGGGGCCAAGGTCTAGGTAGACCGCGACCGCGGCGTGGCGACAGCGTCGAACCACGGTTGGAATATCGGCAACCTGCAACCAGTCGGGAGATTAAAGTTTGCCGGTAAGACGGGAAAACTTTCCCGGCGACGGAGGATTTGCCGGTTGGTCCGGTTGGACGTGCCAGGGTCGCATTCGGCTCGCTAGAAGCCTCGCAGGGCCTGCGTGGCGAGCCCCAACAGGCAAACCGCCACCA
>CAYWTU010000349.1:3391-5169 GCA_964461275.1 uncultured Pirellulales bacterium
CGCTCGAATTTATCGGCCAATATTGGGACTGTGGCAGCCCAGCGGAGAAAAGCGACCCGGCGGGCGATGCTGGGGTGCTGCCAGCCGCCCTGCGTGCGGTCGATGCCATTGACCCTGCCCAACCGCTCCAAAGCGCCGGCAACCCGATCTTCGCCAGCCGGCGCGCCGGCGTCTTCCGCATCGAGCGCCCCGGCGGCAAACCGATCGGCCTGATGTTCCAGGCGTCGCGACAACCAGCCGAATGCCCATCCGACGTAGGCCGCCACTCCCGTCAACGCCAGCAGTCTTATGGCCGTTGTCGCCGCAAGGCCGCGCGACGCCAGCCAACTCTCCGCGGCGGACTCGGCGTCCGGAAAGACCTGCAAGAAAATCAGCCAACCGCCGAGCGGGGCGAGCATCGCCAGCGTGCGCACGAGCAAGTGACGATTGCGTACATGGCCGATTTCGTGCGCGTACACCGCTTCGATCTGGTCGTCGCCTAAGCTCGTCAGTAAGCCGTCGCTGAGCAGCACATATTTTAGGCCCGGCACGATTCCCGTTACCGCCGCGTTGACCACGCGTCCGCCGGTGTGCCAAACGAGAATCTCGCGCGGGCGAAAGCCGGTCCGGCGTCCGAGTCGCTCCAAGCGGCGGCGCAACGCGCCGGCCGGGAGCGGGGTGGTCTTCCACAGCGCCTGTAGCACCAGCGGAAACAACGCCAAGAGCAACGCCAACGGCGCCAGAAACAACAGCCATGCCCGTTGGCCTTCGAGCCAATCGGGGGCCAGGCGGCGGGCCGCGTCTTGCACCGCCAGCATCATGAGCAGCGGCGCCAGGACCAGCCCCAACTGCTGACGCGCGTGCCAGACAACATACTGCCCAAGCGATGGCGGTTCGACCAGGCCGGTCATTCCATCTGCGTCGCGGTGCAGCGCCCGTTCAACTTCGTACGCCGCCCACAGCGACAACACCCACGGGACCACCGCCGCCGCCAGAATCAGGCACTCGTCTATCAGAAACGTCTCGCCGAGCGCAGCATTGAACCGCACCAGGCGAGCCCACCCCAGTCCGCCGACGGTCAGCGCTACGATGCACAACCACCAACCGGCTTGCACCTGGCGGAGACGGTCGTACTTCGCCAGCGTGAGAGCGCGAGCCGTGGGCCAGCGCTGTAGCCGATCGACCGTCACGGCCGCGAACACCAGCGCCAACAGCGGCACGCTGAGCACCGCCGCCATGGCGGCCAGCGCTCGGACCACGGCGGCGTCGACCGGGGCCGGCGCTGCCGATTCGGCCAGTCCCAGCGCCAACAGAATGCCCAAGGCCAAGAAGAACTGCACGCCGTCACCGCCGCCATGATTTCACGATCGAGCGCTCAAGCTCCATCGTAGGCAGGCGAAGCAGCCAGATTCAAGCGGCTCGCGACATTCCAGGCCTTCCGGACTATTCCCCGCCGGATGCGCCGCCGCGTCGCGGTCGGCGCGGGGGACGCCGCTGACCTTCGCCGTCTTCAGCCGAATCGTCGGAGTCGGCGTCGTCGTCGCCGTGGCCGGCCGCCGCGTCTTCGAGCACCGATGCGGCCTCGTCGACCGGGAGCGCCACGTCGAACCAGCCGATCATCATTTCTTCCCACGTCTGGTCGCCCCAGCGTACCGGCTCGCCCGGATTGGGGTTGGCAAGGTTGTTTTCCGAGTTGTCGAACTTCGCCTCACAGAACATCTTCGTCCCCTTGGGGAGCATTTTGAACTCATGGAAGATGTAGTGGTTCTGCCAGTTGAAATCGTACCGCGGCACGTCCA
>CAYWTU010000350.1:0-5160 GCA_964461275.1 uncultured Pirellulales bacterium
TGATTGTCCCAGCCGCCACAATCGACCTCGACAAACGTGACACCCGTCTCGACGAGCCGCCGGGCCATCAGACAACCGTGACCGAAGGCGTTGTCGCCGTAGCGCTGGCGAACGGCCTCGGGCTCCTGCCGCCATTGAAAGGCGTTCATCTGTTTACTGGTGAGCAGTTGCTCGGTTTTTTCCAGGATTTTGGCGTGGTCGCTGGCGGCCGGGCCGCGCCGCTGGCGAATGAAATTGTCCTCGACCCCGGCCAGAAACTGCATCCGCTGCGATAACCGCTCCTGGCCCAGCGGCGTATCCAAATCGCGCACGCGGCCGTCCGATCCCACGACCAGCGGCGCATAGCTCATGCCTAAGAAGCCGGGACCCTCGCTTCCGCCGCCAATGGAGACGAACGGTGGAATCTCCAGCTCGCGCGTTTGAGCCGCCAGTTCGTGGCCCAGCACCGCGCCGTAGCTGGGGTGCATCACGTTTGGGTTGGGGGGATAGCCGGTGTGCATATAGTACCGGCCGCGGTTGTGGTCGGCCTCGCGGGTACTCATGCTGCGGACAATCGCCAGGTGTTGCATCTGCTGGGCGAGCATCGGCAAATGTTCGCAGATTTGTAAGTCGCCGGTGGTGTCGATCGGTTGAAACGGGCCTGCCGTCTCGGCACCGGGCTTGAGGTCGAACAGGTCGATCGTGCTCGGCCCGCCCCCCATCCAGAGCAAAATGGCGGCTTTGTGGCGCTTCTTTAGGTCATCCGCGCTGGCGGCCAGCGCAGCGGTGAAGGTTTGCGCGGACGATGCCAACCCCGCCGCACCAGCCAGGTGCGAAAGAAAATGCCGTCGCGACATGCCAGTCGCTAAACGCGGTCGGGCGAACATGGCTGCCTTTCACTTAGTGATTGAGAATGAATTCGTTGCTGTTGAGCAGCGCCCACCAGACATCCGCCAGCGCCGCCTTCATATTGCCGCCGTGCGCTTCCCAGAGCAGCTTGGCCAGGGCTTGTTCCTTCTTGCTTGGCACGCGGGACAGCGCTGCCAGATACAGGTAATTGAGCTTGGCGCCGTCCTTGTCCGGCCGATGATACAACCGATCCAAAAATCCGCCGGGCTCGTCGGAAGTGGCCTGCCGCACGAGATCGCCGTTCATCATCATCAGCGTCTGCGGAATCGTGCCGTTGAAGGTTGAACTTTCTCCCCCTTCGTCGGTCCCAAACGCGGTGCTGAACTGCGCCAACCAGGCCCGTCGACGCGATTCCTGCTCTTCGGCTGTTCCCTGCACCGTCTCCTCGGCCCGCATGGCCGACATCAGCGATTCGTACAACTGCTCGGCGGTCATCTGGCGGAGGGAGAAGCGGCTGAACTTGGGCGCTTCACCCAGGCTCGGGTCGTCCGCCTCGTTCTTCTCCGTGCCGGCGCTCGACAGTCCATAGGCTTCCGAGAGCGCGATCCAACGCATAAGCTTGCGAAGATCGTAGCCATGGGCACGAAAATCGGCGGCCAATTCGCCGAGCAACTCGGGGTGCGACGGCGGATTGTGCGGGCCCATGTCGTCCACCGGCTTGGTGAATCCAGCGCCGAAGAAATGTCCCCACATGCGATTCACCGCCGCCTCGGCCAAATACGGCGAAGCCACGATGAGCTTGGCCAACTCGTCGCGGCGATTCACGTCCTCGACGTAACCGCTACGGCTGGACAGCTCTGTGCCATCGACGAATTTGGGATAGGCGACGACCGCGGTGCCGCGGCGTTCTTCGTAGTAGATTTCCGCGTCGCGAGGATTGCCGCCGTCGCCGGCAAAGTCCTGATTATCGAGCCGTGACTTGACAATTTCCTGCCCGTCGAATGATCGCAGAGCCACGGCCTGGCGAAAGAACGCGTTCAGCTCCCAGAATTGGTTTTGCTTCCAATGGTTGAACGGGTGGTTGTGACACTGCGTGCACTGAACCTGTAGGCCCAAGAAGATGCGGGCGGTCTTAGCGGTCGCTTGAACGCCGTTGTCCTCCAAGTTGTCGATCAGAAAATTGACGGCCCCGTTGTAATCTTCTTCGCCCGGTTTGTTGGAACCGTTGGCCGACACCAACTCCGAGACCATCCTGTCGTAAGGCTTGTTGGACAGCCACGCGCGGCGGAGGAACTGTTGCATTCCATCGCGATTCACCAGCGACCGACGATCGTTGTCGACTGGCCGGCCCACCAGCAAGTTCGTCCAGACGTTGGTCCAGTGTCGGGCGAATTCCTCGGCGTACTCTTCGGAATCCACAAGTTGATCGAGCAGCGCCCCCCGCCTGCCTGTTTTAGACCGCAGATAGCGCTGCGTCTCTTCGACCCGCGGTATGCGTCCAATCAAGTCCAGGAATACCCTGCGGCACCACTCGTTGTCAGCCGCCTCGGCGGATGGCGACAACTCGGCGTCGGCCCACCCCTGTCGAATGTGACGGTCGATCGAATCGATGATCGCCCGTTCGGTGCGCTGGCCAGACGGGCTCGGCACGCTGTCGTCCGCGCCTGCCGTTCCGGAAAATTGGCCCAACAGCGCTCCATACGCCACGAACAGCCCGGCCAGACGGCCTGTTTTCGTCGTCAAAAGTCCTTGTAGGCCAAACACTAACGCCATTGTCCACCCACCACGCCAAGCCTTGACATTGCGCCTACTGATCAATTTTCGACGCGTGCCCACCATCCGTCAATTAGGAGCAGATTCGACTGGCGTTCTCGATCGATGTTGGAAACCTCCTAGCGAAAAAAAAGACCGGCGCCGGCCTCATGGCTCGGGCGACCGGTCTCTCTGTTTTGTAGCGTTTCAATACAATTGTATCGAATTGCTACAGGGCGTTTTGCGTCAGTCGGCTGAATCCTGGCTGTTCACGTTCCGGATTCGTCGACCGACGCGTGTCCCGCTACAGCGATGATTCGCCTCTCAGCGGGCAGGCCTCTGGTTTCCACAAACCTGCTGAGTATAAGGCGTTATCGCCGCCGCCCTCCCTCTCAGAACCGTTTGCCTCTCCGAATGATTCCGGCCCCGACAGTGCTCTTCTCTGTTCCGGCCCTGTGGGCAACTGGCCTCATTCCGATGGCCGTATAAACAAATCTCGTGCCAAAATCTTAGAGTCCAACAAACAACCTTCTCGGTGCGCTGGAAACAACGGGAGTTAGAGGGCCGTTGTCCGGTTGTTTGGCGGCCTCTTAAACAGCGCGCGTTTCCTTGGTCGACGATGCTGACCGGTGGTCGGCTCGGCCGGTCTCGGCGCATATACTTCTCACGCAGCGCGCCAGCGCGAAACCGGAACTCGAGCTCTTTGTCAGGCAACCGTATAGGAGGCCGCCGTGTCCACAGCCACCCCCAACAGTTTCTCGGGCGCCCCGGCCCCTGTGGTGCAAGGGCTGACCATTGCCCAGTACCTAATCCGTCGCTTGCAGGACTACGGCATTGCGCACGTGTTCGGAATACCCGGCGACTACGTGTTGGCTTTCTATTCGCAGTTGTGCCAGAGCCCGATCCGCGTGATTGGCTGCACTCGCGAGGACAACGCCGGATTTGCCGCTGACGCTTATGCCCGGGTGCACGGGATGGGCGCCGTATGCGTGACGTATGGCGTGGGGGGCTTAAGCCTTTGCAATTCGATCGCCGGGGCGTTTGCCGAGAAATCGCCGGTTGTGGTGATCAGCGGCGCGCCAGGGATGTCCGAGCGCATCGACAACCCTCAGTTGCACCACCGCGTCCGCGATTTCCGCACGCAGCTAGACGTGTTCGAGAAGCTGTGCGTAGCGGTCACCGAGTTGACCGACCCGGCCACCGCGTTTCGCGAGATCGATCGGGTGTTGGACGCCGCGGCCCGATTCAAGCGGCCGGTGTACATCGAGTTGCCGCGAGACATGGTCCGCGCCGTTCCAAGCGCCCCACACGTCTGCCGTCATCAAGAGCCAACCAGCGATGTCGACGCCCTGGCCGAGGCGGTGCATGAGGCGTCGCGGTGGATTTCCAACAGCCAGCGTCCCGTGATTATTGCCGGGGTGGAAATCCATCGCTTCGGTTTGCAAGATCAGCTCTTGGAACTGGCCGAAGGGGCGCACATTCCCATTACGGCCACAATTCTGGGCAAGAGCGTTGTCAGCGAAACGCACCCGCTGTATGCGGGACTGTACGAAGGGGCCATGGGCCATCAGGACGTCACGCAGTTCGTCGAACAGAGCGACTGCGTATTGCTGCTGGGCGAGTCGATGACCGACATCAATATGGGCATCTACACCGCCAAGCTCGATCTGGGGCAGTGCATCTGGGCCACCACCGAGCACCTGCGCATTCGGCATCACAAGTTCGACAACGTATTGTTGGGTGATTTCATACTGGCCTTGGCCCGCAGCCGGCCGACGCCCCCGCGGCGCAGTCCGCCGCACGTGCCGCGATTGGACGTGGCCGGTTTTCAACTCAAGCCTGGCGATCCAATCACGATCATGCGTCTGATCCAGCGCTTGAATCAATCCTTGGACGACAGGACGATTGTGATCGCCGACGTAGGCGACGCCTTGTTCAGCGCCAGCGAGCTAGTGACCCACGCTCGGACCGAGTTCATCAGCCCCGCCTACTATACGTCGATGGGTTTCGCCACGCCGGCAGCGCTGGGCGCGGGGATGGGTCGGCCCGACCTGCGCTGCGTGGTGTTGGTGGGAGACGGCGCCTTTCAAATGACCGGAATGGAACTGTCGACCATCGTGCGGCACAACCTGCACACCATCCTGATCGTGCTGGACAATAAGGGATACGGCACCGAGCGGTTTCTACACGCCGGCGATTTCAACGAAATCCACCCCTGGCACTATCACCGCCTGCCGGAGGTCCTGGGAGGCGGCCACGGCTATGAAATCCACACCGAGGGCCAATTCGATCAGGCCCTGCAAACCGCCTGGTCCGACACGTCGGGCATGAGCCTGTTGCAGGTGCACCTGAGTCTGACCGACGTCAGCGACTGCCTGTCGCGGTTGGCGGAGAATCTGAGCCGCCGGGTGTGAGACGAAAACGCCTTCCCACTGCCCCCCATGCCACGGCCTACGCAATTCTCATTCTGTACGGTGTCGCCTCGCCGCCAGTGGCTAATTCTGTAAGTGTGCTTTTGATTGTGTCTGTGGCGTATTTCAGATTGGGATCAATAATGTCGTTCCATTCATATCGTACATT
>CAYWTU010000351.1:0-5157 GCA_964461275.1 uncultured Pirellulales bacterium
GGGCGAGCGGCTCAAGCTTCGCGAACATGACGCCGAAGAGTTGGCCCATTACTCGTGCGGCACGGCCGACATCGAATACGCCTTCCCGTTCCTGCCGCCCGGCGAATATGGCGAACTGGAAGGGGTGGCCCACCGAGCCGATTTCGACCTCCGCAGCCACATGGAAGGCAAACTTGCCAAAAGCGGCGACACGCTCAGCGTGGAGCTAGACGCTGACGGCAAACCACGCCACCGCGGCAGCGGCAAAGACCTCAGCTACTTTGACGACGTGACCCGCGAACGATTCGTGCCGCACGTCATCGAGCCGAGCGCGGGAGCCGACCGGGCGACGCTGGCGTTTCTGTGCGAAGCGTACACGGAAGATACGGCCCCGGACGAAAACGGCAAGCCGACGCAGCGAGTCGTGCTTAAGCTGCATCCGCGGTTGGCGCCAATCAAGGCCGCCATCTTCCCGCTGGTCAACCGCGACGGGATGCCCGAAATGGCCCAGGACATCTATCGCACGCTCAAGCCGCACCACGTGGTGTTTTACGACGACGGCGGGGCGATCGGCCGCCGCTATCGCCGCCAAGACGAGGCCGGCACGCCGTTTTGCATTACGGTCGACAGCCAATCGCTGCAAGACAAGACGGTGACCATTCGCGACCGCGATACGCTCGAGCAGCGGCGGATACGGATCGATGATTGCGAAGCCGAATTGCGCCGTCGGGTGTACGGCGTTTGAGGCTGACAAAGCCGCGACCGTTGGTCGCGGGGAATTCGAGCCGCTGGAGCATGCTCTGTGGGCGAACTCGCCGATGTTTCGAAGAATTGCTGTTTGACGAAAGTCTGGAGACTTCGGCAACGACGTCCGCTTATCTAGAACACCCCCATGAAACCCGCCCTCAGCCAAGTCTGCACGCTCGATACGCCGCTGGAGCAAGACCTGGCGGACTATGCGGCGGCCCATGTCTCGGCCGTCGAGCTTTGGCTCGGCAAGGTCGAAACGTATCTCAACGACCACTCGGCCGACGACCTGACCCAACTGCTCGCCGAACATGACATCGCAGCGCCGGTAGCCAGCTATCAAGGGGGCCTGTTGGTGACTCAGGGGCCGGCACGCGACGAACACTGGCGACACTTTGCCCGACGGCTGGAGCTTTGCAAGAAGCTGGGCGTGGAGACATTGGTTGTCGCGGGCGACTTGCGCGGGCCGCTCGACCAGCAAGACTTGGATCGGGTCAGCATGTCGCTGGGGCAAGCGGCCGTGCAAGCAAACGATGCGGGCGTTCGGCTGGCGCTCGAGTTTCAGGCCGGCGCCACGTTCGGCAACAACTTGCAGACCGCCGCGGCCATGGTGGCCGAGACAGGCGAGCCGAATTTGGGTCTGTGCCTGGACCTGTTTCACTATTACACCGGTCCGAGCAAGCCGGACGACTTGGGCTACTTGTCTCCGGAGAATCTGTTTCACGTCCAGGTTTGCGATCTACTGGGCGTGCCGCGAGAGCTGGCCACCGACGCCGACCGCATCTTGCCGGGCGAAGGGGACTTCCTGTTGGCGCCGCTGCTCGATGCGCTGCGGTCGATGGGTTACGACGGTTACGTTTCGCTCGAAGTGATGAACCCGCTGATCTGGCAAACCAAGGCGCGGCAGGTGGCCGAGGTGGGAATGACGGCGCTGCGCAAGCTACTCGGTCAGGCCTCGATGGGAGGGCCCAACGCATGACCGCCGGCGTGCCGCTGTTGGAAGTGCGGGGACTGACCAAGGTGTATCGCCTGCTGGATCACACGGTGCGGGCGCTGGACGGCGTTGATCTGTCGATCGACCGCGGCGAATACGTGGCGATCATGGGCCCCTCCGGCTCGGGCAAGAGCACGCTTCTGAACATTCTAGGTTGCCTGGATCGACCGACCGACGGCGGCTATTGGCTGGCGGGCACGGACGTGGCCAAGCTGTCGTCGACCGACCTGGCGGCGGTGCGGAGCCGGCAGATTGGCTTTGTGTTTCAAACGTTCGAGCTGCTGCCAAGGGCCAGCGCGGTGCGCAACGTGCAGTTGCCGATGATGTACGACCCGCGTTCGATGCGAAGTCAATGGCAGGCACAGGCGCTTGCGGCGCTGGACCGGGTGGGACTGGCCGACCGGGCCGACCACCGACCCAGCCAACTGTCGTCCGGCCAGCGGCAGCGGGTGGCCATCGCTCGCGCGCTGGTCCAGCGCCCCGACATCCTGCTGGCCGACGAACCGACCGGCAACCTCGATCCCGACAATGGCCAGCACATTCTGTCGATCTTCGAGCAACTCAACCGTGATGGGCAAACCATCGTGGTGGTCACGCACGATCTGAACGTCGCCCGGCGCTGCAAGCGGGCCGTGCGCCTCTCGGCCGGCAAGGTGGTTTGCGATGAGCTCGTCGATTCGCAATCGATCGATGCGATTCAGCGCTGACGCATAAGATGCGCGGTGGAAGGGCGCCGCGTTCCGAATGCGCGGCAGCCGAGGCTGCGCTTGGCGCCCAGTAGGACGGCAGCCGACGTGACCGGCTTGCAGCGCCGCCTTATCCCCCGGCGACCGCCTGGCCCAAAAGCCGCATGGCCACGGTCATGTAGATCATGATGCCGGTCACGTCGCTGATCGAGGCGACAAACGGGTTGCTCATCAGCGCCGGGTCTAGGCCCAGTCGGCGGAAGATCAGCGGCAAAATGGAGCCCACCAGCGTGCCGCACGTCACCACCAAAACCAGCGTCAGCGGAATCACGATGGCCGAATACGGAGAGGGCGCCCGCATAAAGGCGATCAGATAACCCAACGACCCCAAGAACCCGCCCAACAGCAGCCCCATCAAGATTTCGCGGCGAATGATTCGCCACCAGTCGGCCAGCCGGACGTCTCCCGAAGACAGCGCCGTGATGACCAGAGTGGCGGCCTGACTGCCGGTGTTGCCGCCCGTCGAGAGCACCAGCGGAATAAACAAAAGCAGCCAAGGCACCTCGCGCAGCGAGGCTTCGTGGTGCGACAACACCACGGCGGTGAGCAACGAGCCGACAAACAACATGGCCAGCCACATGCCGCGCTTCCAGGTAAGCGTGAGGAGGGGCGTTTCCAGGTAGCCTTCGGTCAAAGGATCGACCGCCGCCAGTCGATGGGCGTCTTCGGCCGCTTCTTCGCGGACCACGTCGATCACGTCGTCGTGCGTCACAATACCCAACAAATGTCGTTCGGAATCGACGATCGGCACAGCCAGAAAGTCAAACTTCGCCAGCGTCCGGGCGACTTCTTCCTGATCCGCCGCCACGTGTACGGTCACCACCGCCCGCTCCATCAGGTCGCCGATCGTGGCGTCGCTGCGAGCCAAGACCAGTTGCCGTAATGAGACTAATCCGCGGAGGTGGTCTTCGTGATCGACGACGTACAGGTAATAAATCGTCTCCATCCGCTCGGCCTGGCGACGGACCTCTTCGATCGCCTCGCGAACGTTGAGGTCTTCGGTCAGCCGGGCGCATTCGGTGGTCATCACCGCCCCGGCCGTACCTTCCGGATACGACTGCAAGCGGAGGATGTTGCGGCGGACCTCGGTCGGCAGTAGCGGCATCAACTCTTCGACGACCGCAGGCGCCACCCGCTGCAAAACGTCCACCTGATCGTCGGCCGGCAGCGTGGCGATAAGCTGCCCTATGGCGGGCCGGTCCATGGCCTCAATAATGGCCACCTGCTTGTCCGAATCGAAGTAGCCAAAGATCTCGCCGCGGGTCGCCTCGTCGGCGTGCTGAAGCACCTGCCACGTCTCCTCGGTGGTCAGGCCCTCCATGAATTCCGCGGTGCGGGCCGGGTGCAATGCGCAGCAGAACTCGTGCAGCTCGGGCGCGTTGTGCTCGGCCAGCATTTCGCGAAGTTCGGGCAGGTAAAGCGTATTGGTCATGGTGCGGGCCGGCGGCAGCAACCGCGCAGTGCGCGGTCGGCGTCGTTGGACTCAATCTTGTAAGTCTACCTTGCCCGTCGCGGTTTGGGGACGGCCAACGCACTTGGGCTGCGCGGCGATGAGCGCGAACCTGCCGCTCGCGAGGTCGCCGATTACGACGCGTCAAACAGCCAGGCGATTCGTTCGGCCTGTGGTGGCCGGGTGCCCAAGCTCACTGTCACCCCAGCCACAACCGAAGCCAACACGCCCCACACCACCGGCTCAAACCCCAGCAGGAAATAGGGCCGAAAAGCGGTGGCATTGCCGATCATGGGGTCGACCTCGCTGATCCAGCCGGGTATGTACAACCCCAGCACAACGCCCGAACCGACGAGCATCGCCGCCAACACTCCCGCCGCCGTGGCACGGCGCCAATACAACGTCATTAGGGCCGGGGCCACAAACGCCGCCGCCTGTCCGGTGCTGCTGAACACGACCAGGGCTTGCAAGTAGTTGGGGGGCGAGATGACGGCCGCCACGCAGATGATTCCCAGCAGAATCATGACTGTATACGTCAAGCGGCGGAGCTCGGTCGAATTGGCTTGCGGCCGCAAGAATTGTTGATACACGTCGCGGACCAGTCCCGAGGCGATGACAACCAAATAGGTGCTCACCGTGGCCATGACTGCGCCAAATGGCGCCGAAAGTATCAACCCCGACACCAACGACCCGCCCCACCAGCCCTGTGTGGCGCCGATCGCCAGGCGGGGAATGATTTCGTCGGTCTTGCCTACCGGAAGCTCCGGCAACAGGGCTCGCCCGCAAACGCAGATCGCCACCAGCGGCAGGTAAATCAGCGAGTTGTACAAGGCTAAGAGGATCATGCTGCGGCGGATCGTAGGTGTGTTTTTGCAGGCCATGATCCGCACCTGGCCGGCCGGAGAACCGATGCCGCCGAATATCCAGACGAAGAAAAACGACACCGCTAAACCACCGGTGAGAAACTGGCGGCCGTCGGCGGAGTAGCCGGGCCCGAAGGCGAAGCCCGGACCGGTGTTTTCAACGGCGTCCAGCGTGGCCTGCTCAAGTCCGCCGGCCGCCGGTACGACCAGCGCCAGCAAGATGACGACGCCCACAAGCATCAGCACGCTTTGAAACAGGTCGGTCCAGACTGACGCCAAGAAACCGCCAAAAAGCGTGTAGCCGACCACGGTGACCGAGAAAATCGCCAGGCCGTAGTAATACGCTTGATCGAGCGAGGCTGGGCCGGCGTCGTCGGA
>CAYWTU010000352.1:0-5128 GCA_964461275.1 uncultured Pirellulales bacterium
GTGCTCCCTTCCGGCGCTCGGGGGAACAGCGAGGTGGTGATGGTTTCGGTGACAATGCCGCGGCGGGTGTCGATTACCGCCACGTTGTTCGTCGAAGCGCAGGCCACGAACAGGCGTTCGTCGTGCGGATGATGGGCCACTTGATTGGGGTGTTCGCCGACGCCGATCCGGTCGACGACGCGCAGGTCGTCCGGGCGAACCACCAGCACCGCCCGGCCGGCCCAATCCGAAACGTAGATCATCTTTGTTCGGCGACCTACTGCGACATCGTAAGGCCCGCCGCCCAAGACTCCAGTCGCTACGACCTTGTTCTGGGCGACGTCGATCGCCGCGATCGTTCCCGCCTCGATATCCAGCGAGTACAGCCGCGACCCGTCGGAAGACAGGCCCAGGCCACTCTTGAATTGGTTGGCGGCCGTGGGATTGTCTCCGCCCGCGCTGGTAAAATCGAGCGACGGCCCGTCGGTCTTGCTCAGCTCGGTTTTGCTCAAGGTCAGGGCGTGGATGTCTTTGCCGCCACCGCCCGACCACCAGACACGGTCCTCATGGGGCGCCACCGCCAGGCCGAACCAACTCTGTCGCTGCGTGACCTTAGAGACGATGCGGCGTTCGGCCAGATCGACCAGTGATAACTCATGGGCGTTGAATCCGTTGGTGCTCACCAGCGCGTGCCGGCCATCGGACAGCGCCGCGATGTTCAGAGGCAGGTCGGTCAATGGAAGATGGGCGCCGGCCGGCGTAATGGTCCAGCCATTGGGCAACCGAAAGCCCCCCTCGACGGGTCCCGGCTGGGTGGTTTGCGGCGGCTTGGCCGCGGCGCGGCCCAACAACAGCAATAGCGCGGCGGCAAAAAGCGTTGATGGGAAAAGTCGCCAGACGCGTCGGGCAGTCGCAAAACAAATCGACATCACGGATTTCCTACAATGGAATTGTTCTTGGATGGCGTAGTGGTCCGGTGCGGCGCGGCGAGCGGCTTTAACCAGTTTGGCGTGCGGGACCAGCCCAGAATTCTAGTGGGTCGCGACAGGCGATGCGACCGGAGGGGAAGTTAAGAACGCGCGATGCAACCGGAACTTTCCAGGCCGCGGCATGAAAGATTGCGCTGGCGGTGAGGCCGCCAGCGGCGCCCGCTGCCCGAGTTGGGCGTGGCGGACGAGTTAAGCCGCAACTTGGCCCTTACAGCGGGCGGCGCGGGAGATCGCGAGGATGGGGCGGAGCTTCGACCGGGGGGAGGGCCTCGCCGCAGCTCTCAAAATAGCACTGCCGCTCTTCCTCGCTGGCGTAATAACGCAGCCAGGCGTCGGGCTCACCCGCCACGTCGGCGCAGTCCCAGTGCAGATAGTTGTCTTCACAGTCGATCTTCTTCTCGCGGGCGGGCAGAATGTCGCGGAGGATCAGCGTGTACAACTGGCGGTCGGACAAGTGGTCGGCAAAGTCGAGCACGATCCGCATTTCGAACAGGCGATGCACCGCGTCCCACAGCCGCTCGTGCAACTGCTGGTCGGTCAGCGTCTCTGGGTGTGGCAGCTCCAGTGGCGGATCGAACCACTTGGAAATGGCCAGCACCGGCGCCTGTTCCCAAGCCAACATCGACGCCAGGAAGCGATTCTCCACCGGCGTCGGCAATTCCGTAACGTTGACGGCCATGATCGATTCGTCGAAATACGGTTCCAGCTCGTCGCGCAGTTGAGCGTTGAGCAACAGTTGCTCGACTTCTTCCGCGTTCGGCCGGCGATGTGTAGACATATGCGGCGTCCTCGGGCGATCGTCGTCGTGTAGGGCCTGCGGGAGGCTAGCAAGTGCAAGATGTGCGTACTACGCAGCAAACCGTCAAGGGGTCTGCTGCGCGGCGCACGACGATCACTTTTTTCAACGTCGACCCCAGGGGCGAGCGCCGAAAAACTGACCCACTGGTTGGGCCCATGAGTTCGACTTTAACCACGTTTTCCAGCGGTTCAAGTAGGAATGCAAGGTTCCGCAGCGACCCGACAAAACTTGCACCGGCGCGTTTGTTACGACCCCACGACTCGCCGTTGCCCAACCGTCACAATCGGAAAACTCGCCGCTGGCGCGGGAATGCTAGCACTCGCCTCGAGCTACTCCACGGCGTCGTCGCGCCCAGGATGGCGGCGAGCGGGGGACGTCAGCCCCCTGTTCTTGACGGACGACGCAAGAATCGTCCGCGGCTGCTCGAACGCCGCGAATTCCGGCGGGAAAACGCCGGCTCGTCGGCCGCGTGAATCCGCCTCCAAGGGGCGGCGGCTATTGAACGTCGTCTTCCTTCAGACCAAGCCGGGCCAGCCAGCGTCCGCGGACCGGCTTGGATTCCGCAGTTGCAGGGGCGGAATTGGGTTCGCCCGCTCGCTGCGCTTGGGCTTTTTCCAGCGTCAACAGTTTCTCTTCGATGGCCACTCGTTCGCGGGCAATTTTGGCCCGTTCGAGGCTCAGATCGACTTCGGCCTGCCGCAATTTCTCCTGCCACTCGCGCTGCAATTCTTGCAAATTCTCCCGCTCCTGACGAACGATGTCGTCCGAGTCGAGCATCTGTGCGATCGCCGCTGCGCCCACCGCCACCTGCCCCAGGTTGGCCGACTGTTGTTCCAGATGCGCACGGAGTTCGGCGATCTCGCGGTCGCGCTCGGCCACAATCGAATCGGTCCGCCGCACCAAGTCGTTGATCGACGTGCGCTGTGCGGCGTCGGAGTCGCCCTCGTCCATGTCCTCCAAGGCCGCCAACAGGCGCCGTTTCTGCGCCTCCCAATCCATCCCGTGGTCATCCGCGAGCGGCTTGACGCCGCGGCTGGGCTGCTTGTGGGCCTCGGCCAGACTCTGTTCAAGTTCCGAGATCCGCGTGCGCTGTTGACGAATCTCTTCGATCGCCAATTCATATCGGCGTTGCGTCTGACGGTCGTGCGCGTTTTGGGCAGCGTCGTCGGCCGCGGCGCGCTGATCCTGGGCAACCTGAAGCCGCTCCTGCAGCCGACGATTGTCTTCCTGCAAGGCGGCCAACTGCTCGCTGAAGCGCCGCTGTTGCGCCTGAGAGTCGCTGCTCTGCTGGCGGAGTTGTTCGCGCTGCTCCTGGAGTTCCTTGGCAATCCGGCGCCGCTGCCCCTTGGTGCGAATATCCAGGTCTTCGATCGCTTCCTGCCGGCGGTCCAGTTCACTTCGGCGTTCCTCGAGCCGCTTTCGTTGTCGGACCAGGTCTTCTCTCTCGAGCGCCAGGTCTTCGCGCTCGGCCGCCAGCCCTCGCTGCGCCTGCTGGACCTGGAACGACCCGCGGTCGATCTGTTCTTGCAGCGTGGTCAACTCGGCCTGGCGCTGCGTCAGTTGGTCGGCCAACTGAATGCGCTCGGCAGCGAGGGCGTCGCAGGCGCTTTGCCATTCGTGCTGGCGCCGCTGCAATTCGGCTTCTAGCTGGACGACGTTCGCGTCGCGCTCGGCGAGCAAGCCTGCTTGCCGGTCTGCCTCCGCCTGGACCGACTGGATGTCTTGCCGGCGGGCTTCCAATTGGCCCGTGAGTTCCGCAACCTGTTCGGCCAGTTCCGATTGCAGGCGGTCCAGGCGACGCCGGTGCTGCAGCACGAACTCTTGCGCCTGCGCGCGATGTCGGCGCACCATTTCCGCGGCGTCCGTTTCCGGCGCGGAGGGAGCGGCGTCGTCCGTTCGGGGAGCGTCCATGATGCGTGCGCTAGGTGGCGATAGGAGAGGCGTAGGGGCGCAACGGACCCGCGTCGGCCACGGCGCGTCACAAAAGGCCCTACGATTCCGACAACTCCATATATGCGTATAGGTCGCCCGCGGGGTGGGGTCAAAATGCCCCGGTGGGGTTTCGCCCGGCTGGCGTCCGTCCCCCGGCGGCCGCGGTTTTCACGGAAAGATCGGCAGCGTGCGGCACGCTTTACGCAGCGAATGTTCGGGTTGTATGGCCCAGGCCCGGCGACCTATCATGGCCGGCCCGCGGGGCGCTATTGGCCCCGCTCCGCCAAGGAACTTTGCCGTGCACGACCCCCGCATCGACCGCCTGGCCGCGTTGCTGTTGGACCACAGTTGCCAGCTTCAATCGGGCGAGAACCTGCTCATCGAAGCGTTCGACCTGCCCGAGCCGACGCTCGTGTGCCAATTGATCGAGCAGGCCGCGGCGCGCGGCGCCCGGCCGCTGGTCTCCTGCAAGAACAACGAGGTGCTGCGCAGCTTGTACCGCACTGCGTCGGTCGAGAATATGCAGCTGGCGGCGCAGTTCGAGCGGCAGCGAATGCAGGCCGTGCAGGCGTACATCGGCATTCGCGGGGCCGCCAACAGCGATCAATTCTCCGACGTGCCGCTCGAGCGCATGGCGCACTACCAGCGCCACTGGTGGCAAGCCGTGCACACCGAAGTCCGCGTGCCGCATACCCGCTGGGTAGTGCTCCGCTACCCGACGCACGCCATGGCCCAAGCCGCCCACATGAGCACGCCGGCCTTTGAGGACTTTTATTTCGACGTCTGCACCGCCGACTACGCTCAAATGGCGCGCGACCAAGAGCCGCTGGTGCGCCGGCTCGAAGCGGCCGACCAGGTGCGGATTGTGGGGCCGGGAACCGACTTGACGTTTTCCATTGGCGGCATGAATGTTCGCCCCTGCCACGGACAGCGAAACATTCCCGACGGCGAAGTCTTCACGGCCCCGGTGCGCGACAGCGTTCAAGGGATTATCCGCTACAACGCCCCCTCGCGGTATCAGGGCGTGGTGTTTGAGAATGTCGAATTTCACTTCGACCGGGGGCGGATCGTGCAGGCAGCCGCCGGCGCCGCCACCGGCGCCCTCAACCAAATTCTCGACAGCGACGAAGGCGCACGTTACATCGGCGAATGGTCGCTGGGTTGCAACAACCGCATTCGGCGGCCGATGTTGGACACGCTGTTCGACGAAAAGATCGGCGGCTCGCTGCACCTCACGCCGGGCAACGCCTACGACGAGTGCGACAACGGCAATCGCAGCAGCGTGCACTGGGACCTCGTGCTGATGCAAACGCCCGAGCACGGCGGTGGCCAGGTTTGGCTCGACGGCCAGCTCTTGCGCCAAGACGGCCGCTTCGTGCCGGACGACCTGCAAGGGCTCAACGCAGGGTTGTGACGGCTGCGCACCAGC
>CAYWTU010000353.1:0-5121 GCA_964461275.1 uncultured Pirellulales bacterium
AATTCAACACGCCGCACGGCGTCTGGGTCGATCACCGCGCCGGGCGCGAACCTTCGATTGTCGTTTGCGACCGCGCCAACCACACGTTGCAGTATTTCACCCTAGACGGCAAGTATCTGGAGACGATATCCGGGTTCGGCCTGCCGGCCAACGCGGAGACTTGGCGGAACCTGCTGGTGATTCCTGAATTGCACGCCCGGGTCACTTTATTCGATGAGAAGAACAACGTCGTGGCGAGGTTGGGCGAGGACGTCGCCCGCGTCACCGGCGAGGGGGGCAACAAGATCCGCGGCCAAAGCGACCAGTGGCAACCCGGCAAGTTCGTCCATCCTCACGACGCCTGCTTCGGCCACGACGGCAGCATTTTCGTCGCGGAGTGGGTCGCCACCGGCCGCATCACAAAACTTAAGCGGTTGTCGTAACGACTGCGGCAGGTTAATCGAGTCTTCGATGCCCCCACCGCGCCCGCCCGCCGGCTCGAACCTGCCCTATTGGGACAGCTACCTGCGGCAACTGGCGGCGGCCGAGTTGCCCAGCGACGTTCGCGCGCTGCACTCGCACTATGGCTGTTGGGACAATCCGTCGTGGTCGAATCGTGTGCCGGAGGACTACGGCCGAGCGGCAGAGCGAATGTGCGACAAGGCGATCCAAGCGGCCGGCATCGCCGACGGCCAGCGAGTTTTAGACGTCGGCTGCGGCCTTGGCGCGACGATCCAGCGCTTGAACCAACAGTACGGGAGAATGGAGCTGTTCGGCTTAAACATTGACTCGCGGCAACTGGCCATCGCCCGCCAGGTGTGCCAGCCGCGGGTCGACAACCAGGTGCGTCTCATCCAAGGCGACGCGGTCAGGCTTCCGCTGGCCGCATCGGCGTTCGATGTAGTTCTCGCCCTGGAGTGCTCTATGCACTTTGCCAGTCGGACACAGTTTCTGGCCGAGGCGGCGCGCGTCTTGCGGCCCGGCGGCAGGCTGGCGCTCTGCGAACACTTTTCCGCCTCGCCCCGTCCGGAGCCCCAAGACCGGCCGCGCAACAGCCGGCTCTGGGGCCTGTTTCAAGAGCCGCTATCTGCGGCACAGTACCGGTCGCTTGCGGCCCAACAAGGGTTTCGTGCCGCGCACGATGAGGACGTGACGGCCGAAACCGTTCCGACGTTTCCCGGAGTGCGGAAATTTATCGCCCGCGGTATGCGCTGGCCACTAAGTTGGCAGGCCCGGCTGATGCTGCATTTCACCGAGTGGCTAGTGCGCCACGGCCGGCTTCAGTATCGTCTGCTGGCGTTCGAGCGATAAGCGCGGCTCGCCCACTACTCCACACGTTTCGTCTCGCAAACGCCGCTGGCTGCCCACGACGGAGGCGGCGGGGCCACCAACTCCAACGCGACATGTTGCACCGGGTGCTCGATCACCAGCGAGCGGGCGTGCAAGGCGATGCCCGGCGCAAACACCATTCTTGCGCCGTACTTTCGATCGCCCAGGATCGGCCAGCCGCGCGCCGACAGTTGTACGCGAATTTGATGCTTGCGCCCCGTGTGCGGACGGACCTCCAGCCATACCGCCTTGGGCAGCGCCGCCAGCGTGCGATAGTCAAGCTGGGCCAGTTGTGCCTCTGGTCGGGGTCCATCGACCACGCACACCCGCCGATGCCGCTCGTCGTGAACCAGATAGTTCTCGCAAGTACCGGCGGGCGGAACGGGCCGACCCTCGACGAGCGCCCAATACAATTTCGACGCCTCGCGCTGGCGGAACTGCTCGCTGAGCCGGGCGGCCGCCTTGGACGTTCGCGCCAGTACAACCACGCCCGTCACCGGCGCGTCTAAACGGCTGACGATGCCCAGGTACACGTTGCCCGGTTTCTGGTAGCGGCGTTTGATGTAGTCCTTGGCCAGCCAGAGCAGGCTAGGCACGTCGTCGGCCACGCCCATCGTGGCTAGGCCGGCGGGCTTATTGACGGCCAGCAGATGGTTATCCTCGTAGAGGACTTGCAACGGAGCCGCGGCGGGAGCGCGCATCGCGAAATACCGGTAAGGCGACAAGCAAGGAAGCGAAACCGGTATTCTATCGCGCGGCCGGGGAGCGTTAGTCCCACCACCACCGGCCGGTGCGGTCTTTGGCGACCTCGGCCTCGCGACTGCGCACGTCGGCAGGCTCGGCGCTGGCGGTCGCCTCGCCGGCAATTCGCCAGGAATTGATCTCCACGCCGCCTGAGGCGCTGATCACGTAGTTCTTGCCGCGCTTGACGAAACTGGCCTGCGTGGGCACCTGCTTAGGAATCGGGGCCGAGCTGGTCGGCAACGATTCGGCCGTCAACAGCAGCGGAAAGCTGTGTCCCGCCTTGCCCGCCAAATTTTGCTGCTTGACCACCGCCGCGGCAATCGCCAGATCCATCATGTTCTCAAGCTCCGCGAAGATGGGGAGCTTGGACGCCAGGGCGGCATAGTGTTGCGTCATGTCGTCGGCCCACTTTTTCGCCGTCGGGCTGCTTTGCCCCGTGGTCGTGCGGACGCCGGCTTGGGAAAAGAACCCGTCCTCGGTCATGACCTGTACGCTGCCCGAACGCAACTCCCAGGCCAGGCCGTCGTCGTCTCGGAGCAGCGGCTGATAGTTTGGCGCCATCCACCAACGCGGCATCAGGTTGCTGTTGTCATTGGCCTTCACCAATTGCAAATAGCTGGACAGGCCGGCGACCGGGGCCTTCTCGAAATTCATCCCCAGGCGTTTCATCCGATAGTCGGCCGCCACCAACACCCGGGCAAACCGGCTATCCGCCGGCACACCGGTGACGCTGATGTTCTGCGGCCCCAACGACTGCTCGATGGCCGCCAGCGTTTCCTTGGGCTTGGGGCCAATTTCCGTGCGGCCGTTGAAGAACTGCTGCAAGCGGGCTACGCCTTCGGGCGTGGGGTCGATCGAGCAACTGATCGGCGTACGGGACGCTTGTTCAGCGCTCCGCAGAGCCACCAGCAGGTCTTCCAAGTGCAGCACCGGTCGACCCGAGTTTACGCCCACAACACAGCCCTGGGCGTCCGCTTTCCAACCTTCGGCCGGTCCGGCCAGGACAATGTCGCCTGTCTCGGGCATCGCCAACACGTAGCGAATCCGCTGCAAGCCCGCCAGAAAGCGGATTTCGTCGGGCAGCTCGGCCGCCTCGCCCTGGGGGCCGGCGGTTTTTTCCAAATGCGCGGCCAGGGCCGCTTCCAATTGTTTGAGTGAAATCTTGCGCAGGTCGGTCGGCGTGGCCAGATCGCTGGGCGCATCGCTCAGCAACTTGCGGCGCAGCTGTGCGAGCTTGCCGAGCGCGTCCTGCTCGGCGTTCTGCAGCATTCCGTCGGTGTCAACGAACACGCCGCCCACGTTGTTCTGGAAAAAGCCGCCAATCTGAGTGTTGCCCCCGCCGCCAACCTGCCCCCAGGCTGCGCCTGAAGCGTCCAGGATCACGATGAGCGACCCAACAACAAGGGCAAACGCGAAACGCCCGCGCAGCGCAAAGAATGACCGCATGGTGGCAATCCTACTTCTCTAAATGGTTCCGGTTGTTGCGTGCGCCGCCTTGCCGCCCGACACGCGGCAAGATGCGTTGTCGGCGCAATGGGCCAGTGCCTTCTCTCTCCTTAAGACTAATTGGGGCCTAGGCTTATTGCAACAAAAGCCCCCAGCCAAAGGCGGGTAGGCCGGGCCCGCGCAGCTCACGACCCAGCGGCGGCCCGGAAGCCGTAAGACCCTTGCCAGTGGTGGTCGTAAACAATTATGGTAGCAGATGTTCGGTGTTTCTCCGGGGATGGCCCGGGCTCGTCTTTTCCGTGTCCGACAATGCCGTCGGATGCGGCTTTTCGTGGCCCATGGCACACAACTTTCACCTGGCCTTTAGGGTCGTACGGTTCGCCTATGCTCGCCTACTTGGTGATTCGGGAAGGTGGCAAGTGGACCGACGTCTTTCGTCTCATTCCCGATCAGACCGTGACGATCGGCCGGGCGCCGACCAATCAGGTGATGATCAAGGACGAGCGATGTAGCCGCAATCATGCGGAAGTTTTCTTGAGCGAAGGTCAATGGACCCTTCGCGACTTGGACAGCCGCAACGGCACCGCCGTCAACGATCAGCCGGTCAAGGGCGATTACGCGTTGCAGCCGGGCGACGTGGTGCGGATCGGCAAGTCGCAATTGGCCTTCGTCCACGAGCTGTCACAGGCGTTCGCCGATTCGAGCGTCTTTGACCGCGCCGCCGCCAACGAGCCCGCGGCGGCCGTCCCAGGACATTCAACGACCGACATTCCCGTCGACCAGCAACTTCACGAACCGACGACCATCACGCATCGCCGCGGCCGAACGAAGTTTCTGGATTCGCAGCCCGAGGAGGTTGAAGCCGGCGGCGCACGCGCGGGTGCGGCGGCCACACAACTTTGCCGATTGGCGTATTCGTTGGCCAAGGCGCCCGACGAGTCGGGCATGGCCCAGATCGCGCTCGAAGGTTTGTTCAGCGGCACGCACGTCGATGCCGGGGCGGTTTGGATTCTGCCCCGCGATCAGAAGGGCGAGCCCAGCGCCGACGCGCTCGAGGCGGTTGGCTCGCGGAGCGACACGCAGCAACCGTATTACCGAGTCTCGCCGTTCCTGGCGGCCACCGTGCTCCGCGAGGGCGAAGCGGTTTTGGCCCGCAACGTGATGGGCGACAGCGCCCTGAGCAGCCGCGACAGTAAAGGAGAGATTCACGCCACCAGCGTGATCTGCGCGCCGATCCGCCGCAACAAGAAGACCTCCGGCCTGATTCACCTGTACTCCACCGATCCCAATCGGGTGCTCGACCCCGACGACTTGGAGTTCACGCTGGCCGTGGCCGACACGATGGCCGTGGCTCTGCAGAACCTCAGCCGCCGGCAGGAATTGGCGGAAAACCTGGACACCGTGCGCGGTGAGATCGAACAATTGCGCGAACGATTGGGGGTCCAAAGCGAAATCGTGGGCCGGAGCGGGGTTGTGGCCCGGATCACCGAAGAAATCGCCCGCGCGGCGCCCAGCAAGGCCACGATCTTAATCCGCGGCGAAAGCGGCGTCGGCAAGGAATTGGTGGCCCGGGCGATTCACTTCTCCAGTCCGCGCCGAAAGGGAGTGTTCATCTGCTTGAAC
>CAYWTU010000354.1:0-5105 GCA_964461275.1 uncultured Pirellulales bacterium
CCGCCGACGGAAGCACGAGCCGTTCTGGGCATGGAGATACGCTAGCGGAAAGGGCAACCGCGTCAAGAAAAGTAGAATGTCCCCGTTTTCCTGCACGGCCCGCCATCGCCCGTGTTCCCCAGATCATCGACCGTGACCGTCAGTGTCCCCACGCCGCTAAACGTCTGCTCGGCGTCAAACTGCATCCCCGCCAGCGCGGCGTTGATGTTTGCCAGAGAACCGGTGAACGAGATTGTGGCGTCGTCCGAGCCATCGCCTTCAAGAAACGTCAGACCGGCGACTTGCGACAGCGAAAGTACCCCATGCTCGGCCTCAAGCGATACTTCGAGCGCGGCGCCGCCGGCGTCGACGTCGTCAACGACGATCAGATTCTGGTTGCCGCTAGAGAAGACCAGTTGCGGCAGAATGCCGGTGTTGTCGTCACGCACGAGATTTTGTGGGCCGACAGGCGCGATCGTCGGCGGCTCGTTGATGGACAACATTTGCCGCACTTCCAGCGGCTGAACCAAAAGACGACGGGTCTCAAGTGCCAGTCGTCGGCTCTTTGACTTGCGGGAGCGCAGCATGGAGTCATCCCCGTTCTGCCAGAATGTCGGTGCGGATTCACAAATATCTACCCCAACGCACAAACACGTCGCATCATGCGCGCCGAGTGCAACGTCAGCCCAGTGGCTGCTCGCTCCTCAGCACGAATCAACGAACATGGCGCCGCAACAGAAATTGCCAGCGCCCATGCCTCCTCCACTGCTCAATACGCAGTGGCACTCCGGAGCGACAGAGAGTTCCGAGTCCCTGCACTCCCTCCACCAATAGGCGGATTGTCTGGCCGCCCCCAGGTCGAATAACCGGTTAAATACCAAACTGGCTGGTGCGATTGCAAGAAAATTCCGCGCAGATTTTCAAAGTTTTACAAATCGACCATGTCTCGCATCAGCCGTAACCGTTCACGCCCTGGGGTGAAAACCGGCTCTTCGCGCCGCGGGCGAAATCGGCGACACCTGGGGCATGTCGCCGCCTATCACGGCCGAGCAACTGGCCGCACTGCCGTCTGAATTCCAGGCGCTGCTCCGCGCGGTGGTGGACGATTATGAAACCTAAGTCGCTGGGTTGAATGCCGAAGGCGTGACGTTGAAAGCCAAAGTGGCTGTGCTAGAGTCTCAGCTGCGCGGGCCGCCAATGACGCCCCAGAATTCCTCGCTGCCGCCCGGCACGCAACATCCGCACGCCAAACCGACGGCCAAGAAACCGAAATCTTAGGTGTCCATTCCGCCGATCGCGTCCACGGCACACCAGCTCCACGCGAAAGACGCGCGAGCCATTCGTGCCCGGTCGCCGCGAGCCGCATTGGCCAGGTCCAAGCTTTCAGCCGGTGCGTCTCAGCGAGGTCGCGCCGCGTGTCGAGGCGTCGATCGCGATCGAGTTGGTTAAGAGGCCGCCAAACAACCTGACAACCGCCCGCTAGCTCCCGTTGTTTTCAGCGAATCGAACAAATTGTTTGTTGGACTCTAAGAAATTCAATGAGCGCGCACGATTCTGGGAGACTGGCTATATATGCGAGGGCCGCGACGCGCAGCGGATTTCGTTTCACAAAGCGGAGCACGGTCAGAAAGTGCTCGTCGGATTGGATCGGAAACGATTGGAACCGCCCGTAATAGAGGTGGCCCATGCCTGAGGTGACGTGATGGACACGCCACCGCTAGACGTGCGTGACGGTCAGCCAGCGAAAGAATTTCGATACTTGATGAACGTGACCAGTATCGGGGCGGACGACAAAATGCCAATGATTGGACATCACCACATAGCCGACGATCGGCAGCCGCGTCCGCTCGTGCGGCTTTCGGAGCAGCAGTTCGGCTACAGACGGCTAGTCGCCATAGCGCGCGTCGTAATCGTAGTCGTAGTCGTAACGCCGCCGGCGCGGCGCGGGGCGGCGGTTGTAGCGTCGCCGCGGCAAGGGGGCGACGCCCGTGTCGTCGATGTAGAAACCGGCAAACAACCGGTAGAAGAGCAGCAGCACGAACGCCCCGCCAATGGCCGACACGAACCCCAACGGGCTGATCGGCGTGACGCGATCAACCTTCCAAAGAAACATCAAGGCGCCGGAACCGATCACCGTTCCCACGATGCCCATCAGCAGCGTCGTGAGCGCCCCGCCAGGATCGCGGCCCGGCATGACGGCCTTGGCCACCAGTCCGACCAACGTGCCAAAGCCGATCCACACCAAGATGTCGTTGGCCCACTGCGCCGATTCCGCCGATAGCTGGACGTCCGACATCGCGCGGAACCTCAATGGCCTGGGCCAACGGCTAGGTGCGGCCTAGCGCACTTGCAGCCGGCGATCGGCCTCAAACGCCTCCATGGCCGCCGCTTCGTTGGAGAGCTTGAATTCAGGTCCGGCCGGGAAGTACTGCACGTCGTCTTCTTGGTAATACGGGCTGGGAAGCGTCTGCCCGCCAACGTCGACCTGACAACCGGTCAGACCGCCTAAGCCCAGGAGCATCGTAAGGCCCAATCCTGCCCTACAAATCAGGTTGCCAGTTCGATTTGTGGTCATCGGTAACCTCTTCGCTCCGAGCTTGGCCTGTGCGATGGCATTCATCCGAGCCGCCATAGAGGGGCGCACAATCGTTATTCTCGGTATCGTCCACCCAACCGGCACAACTTGAAGCGAATCTGCCCAGCAGGTTTGTCCGCCAGCGATGCCGGAAACCGGGCAAACTGGCCAACCACCCCGGCGGTCCTCCAGCGCGCCCGCACGGGGCTGGCGGCCCTATAATCCTTGGCGGCGGTTCTTTCCCCCGAAAAATTGGGCAATTTGGGTGACATCACCGCCGGGACGGCCCGTTTCGTGCTGCCCCCGTTCAAGCTGGAGATTGAGTTCGGCGCCGTGCGCCGTGCAGCGGCGGGGAAAGCCGCTATCTTGAAGGTGGTCTGCCGTGGCGACGGGACAAGACCTGGCGCCGCGGAATAAGGTTCGTCCTATGACTTCTCGTCGACGGCGCCGACATGCAGCGGCCATGGCAGCAGCCTTTGTGCTGGTGTTCTGTCTTGGTCCTGCTTGGCTTTGCGCACAGATCATCAATCAACCGGCGCCCGTCTCCGGTTCGCCGTTGGGGACTCGGACCGCGCCGGGGCCAAGCTACTGCTCCATTTTCCCGGGCCTGTACGACGGCCAGTTGGACAACGCCTTGAAAGCGTTTCGTCGCGAGGGCCGCGGCGGCATCAAGACGGTCGAGAGCAGTTGGATCGACTCCATCTGCTATCACGCCATGGTCGGCGAATCGCTGTATCAACTTGGCCAGAACGAGGCGGCACTCGAGCAGTTTGTGTCGGCGCTGCGGTTGTACCTGGTGTTTCGCGATTGGATGGTGCGCGTGCAGTTTCCGTCGGGCGTGACGCCATGGAATGCCGTGGGCGTCCAGCCGCCGCCGTGGGGGCAAAGCACCCGCGGGGCGCAACTGGGCAACTACCCGGACACTATGACGACCGCCATGGGGCAGTTGGACATCACGCAAACGCTGCAGCGCGGCGGCGTGGTGCAGTCTCCCATGCGCTACCCGATCAGCGTGATCGAAATCATCCGCTGCACAACGCTGGCCATCCGCCGTTTCACCGAACTGATGGGGCCGCTGGCGTCGCACGACCCATTGTCCAAAGACCTGGTGAGCGCGTTGTCGCGCCGGCCTGGTCCGCCCAACCACTGGTCCGAGGTTTGGATCGACACGCAGTTGGGCCTGGCCTATCTGGCCGAAGGGAAACGCGAACAGGCCAAGACAACGCTCGAACGGGCGCAGGTGGCCGCCGGGCAATTCGATCATCCGCTGACCAGCACGGTGCTGCTGGAATTGGGCAAGTTGGCGCTCGACTCTGGCGATCATGCGGCCGCGGCACACCTCTTGGCCGAGGCGACCTACGCCGCCTATTACTATGTGGACCCAGTGGTCATCGAAGAGGCCCTGCGGCACGGCTTTCACACGCACTTGCTGACCAATGGGCAGGCGGTTTTTCCGCCGCTCGAAGCGGTCGCGGGTTGGTCGCGGGCGCAAGGTTTCCGGCAACTGCACGTAGCGGCGTCATGCCTGAGCGCCGAGAACCAATTGGTGTTGGGCAACCTCGACGCGGCCAAACAATGGTTGAACGAAGCCCGTGGTTCCATCGGACGCCGGGCGATGCAAAACGGCCGCATCGGGGCTCGGCTCAACTACCTGACGGCACAGGCGATGTATGACTCGCAGCAGCCCGACAAAGGAGCGGAGGCCTTGGCCGCCGCGATGCAGTTTCAAAGCCACGGCTCGCTGAAGCTGCTGCACATTCAGTTGGCCGATCGGGCCTTCAACTCAGAAAAGAGTTACACCGGCGGCGTGGTGGCGCCGCGGCTGGCCATGGACTATTACGCTCAGTTGCTCGCGGACCCCGGCCCGGAATTGTGGACCGCCGACCCCATGGAAGCCCTGGCGGTAATGATGACCAACCACGCCGAGGCATTCGAGAATTGGTTCCGGGCGGCGGTGCTGCGCAAGGACATAGCGCAGGCATTGTTGGTGTCCGAGCTAACGCGCCGCCACCGGTTTCTCACCACGCTCGACCTGGGGGGACGGCTTTTGGCGCTGCGGTGGCTTATGGAAGCTTCGCCCGATTGGCTCGACCCGCGGGCGCAGCTCGAACGCCAGAATTTGGCGCTGCGGTTTCCACGTTACGCGGAACTGTCTGATCGTGTCCGGCAGACACGAGCCGATTTGCAGGTGCAGCCGCCGGCCGGGGACGACGCGGCCCTCCGCCGCGAGCAAGGCGAAACATTTAAGAAGTGGCATGAGCTGGTTGTAGGGGGCGAAAATGTCCTGCTCAGCGCCGCCTTGCGGCGCGAGCCGGCGACAATCGCCTTTCCTCCGCTGCGCGACGTACCCGCCGTGCAAGCAAAGCTTGGGCCCAAGCAAGTGATTATCGGCTTCTTCGCCGCCAAGAAGCGGCTATTTGGCTACGGCGTGACTGCCGAGAGAATCGATCTGTGGCAGGCGGGCAGCCTAGGCGACGTGCAGCGCAAGCTGGCCCGGCTGCTGAAGGAACTCGGGCTGCTGGAGGCGAACCGGTCGCTGACGGTCGACCAG
>CAYWTU010000355.1:0-5095 GCA_964461275.1 uncultured Pirellulales bacterium
CCAGCCGCGCGCGATCTTGCGGGTGGGAGGCAGCAGTAAGAGCAAGCCCGCCACATCCGTCAGGACACCGGGCGTCACTAAGAGCACGGAGGCCAGAAGAATCAGCAGTCCATCGAGGATCGAGTCGGCCGGGGCCCTGCCGGCGGCCAATTCGTCCCCCAGTCGCCGCCACGCCCGCAGCCCCTGATGTCGGGCCAGCCACGTGCCCGCCGCGCCCACGGCAATGACGCCGACGATGGTCGCCAGCACCGAAGTCTGCCGGGCGATAAGGACTAAGAGCCACAGCTCGACGAGCGGCACGACGGTCAACAGCAAGAAGATTCGGAGGATCACGGCGCAGGCCAAGGGCGAGATTCACGGGCGCCACGATCGATTGTGTGCAAACGCGGAAGAACATCGCGGGCCGGCCACCTGGGTCATTATACGCCCCCGATCGGCGCGTCTACCGCCGTTTGTTGGCCCGGCTTTGAGAGGCCAGTTGCTCAAAGTTCTGGGCCGCGTCTTCGTCGCCCAGCGAGCGGTGCATCCGCGACAGATTGTGATACGGCACCACCAGCGCCGTCTCTTCCATGATGCCGTCGTTAACCGCCTGCACCATCAGGTTGACGCCGTCGTTGGTCATCCGGACCGCGTCGTCCTGACGGCCCACTTCCCAAAACGAGACGGCCATGCTGACCAGCGTCTCGCCCTGACGCCCCAGATCGCCCAAGGACGATTCGGGGATCGGCTGTTCGATGAGCGGCGACGCCTTGTCAAACCAGGCGACTGCCGCCGCGTGGTCGCGATGGTGAATCGCCTCGATCGAACCTAGCCGGAAATAAAGCCGCCCTAGCATGTAGTCTTGCCCAGGAATTGGTTCGCGACCGCCCATGGACGCCTCGAAGGCCTCGGCGGCCCGCTTGCCGTGCGAGAAGGCGTCGTCGAAGCGTCCGCGGACGTGTTCGATCTGCAAGGCGTCGTACAGCGTCAACGCCAACTCCCAATGCCGCTGCCCGCGCGTCACGTTGTCCGGCGCGGCGTCGATCAATTGTTCGCCCGCGCTCTTGGCGTCCTTGAGCCAAACGCTGATGTCCTGGCGGCCCTGAAAGCCGGCGAGCGCCGCCATCGCCGCCTTAGCCACGCGGAAACGGTACTCCTCGGCCTGGCCATCTTCGGCCAGCTTGCGGGCGATCGAGTTGGCCCGCTCGAGCCATTGCGGAACGACGGTGGTCTTGCTCCGCCAGCCGCCCCAGGCGATGTCGTTGGCCACCGCCAAATGGCCGTCGAGAAGCACGTCGCGGGCGCGTTGCCGGGTGGCGAGCCGGGGGTCGTTTACCAGCGGCTCGGCCAGCTTGATGGCCTGCATGTGTCGGTCGATGGCTTGCTTGTAGTCGCGCGAGGCGCCGGCCACGAGTTGATCGCCCAGGTGCAATTGGGCCTTCGCGGACAGATCGGCCGGGATGTCAGGATTGGCCAGGATTGAATCCAGCAATTGCACGGCCTGGACATGATCGCCCGCGGCGCCGACCGCCAGCGCGTAGGTTAGTCGATATTCCAAGTCCTGCGGATCGACGCCCAACGCCGCTTCGGCCGCTTGCATCGCCTCGCTCGGTCGACCCGAGTCGGTCAGAATCAGCGCCCGCAGCCAGTGCGCCCGACCGTATTGCGGATCGAGTTGAAGCGCCTGATCGAGGTCGGCCAGCGCCAGACCCATCTGTTGCCGATAGGTGCTCTCGGCCCGCACCACGAACGGCTGCGCGTCAACGCTGTCCAAGATGATCTGCACGACCTGACCTTCGGGACCGTCGCCGGCCAGACTGAACAGCACGCCGCGTTCGGGGAACGACTGCCCCAGGGGTCGGCCGGCTTCGTCGAGCACCGTCACCAGCGAAATGTTGTCCAGCGCCAGTTCTTTGGCCAAGAGGTCGGCCGGAAAGGCCTGTTTCAGGTCGATGACCATCGAGGCCAAGCGGTCCTGCTGGTATACGACCGTCAAACGCTCGAACGGCGGCACTTGATAGGCGCACTCGATTTGCTCGTTGACGTCGGCCACCGAAATCGCCTCGCCGAGCACCTGTTCGAC
Source organism: uncultured Pirellulales bacterium (assembly GCA_964461275.1). Classification (GTDB taxonomy): domain Bacteria; phylum Planctomycetota; class Planctomycetia; order Pirellulales; family CAYNRE01; genus CAYWTU01. The sequence continues at coordinate 2,063 of CAYWTU010000355.1, forward strand.
TTCGGCTCGGCTCGAGACGCCGGGTTGCACGCCCTTGAAGCGGGCCGGCTCAACCGGGATGCCGCGCGGGCCCTTGCCGGTGGCGAGGGGGGCGGCGGGCGGCGCATCGGCCGACGAATGCTCGGGCTGCATGAGCGGTTGCCGGTCGCCGGTGTTCGAATCTTCGGCGTCGTACGGCGCGGCCTCGGTGGCCACAGGCTCGAGTCCTCCACTGCCGCCCGAGTCGCCTCCTTGCGGCTCGTCGAACGAGACGGCGCGAACGCCCTCGTCGCCTTCCTCCGTAGGTTGTTCGTCGTCGCTGACCACGACCACGTCGTCCGCTTCGTCGGCGGTCATGGCCTCGTCGGGCGCCTCGGAGTTGAGCGGCTCGCCCGCCGTGGACGCGTCGACCCGCTGATACCCGACCAAGACTTGCTCGACATCGAACGGTTCCGCAGGCGCATCGGCGGCGCCGAGCGCCGTACAACAGACGGCGCTCCACAGCCAAGCCAAACTGATGGCGAATCCGACGAACGATCGTCGACCGAGAGCGTGACGACGCATGGCGTGTTCCTCCTGAACTTGCCTGGTGCGTGAAAGGGCCGGAAGCCTCGGCGCAAGTGGCCAAGGCGGCGCGTGTCGCGCAGGTTTCCCGCGATCCGCATCTTGCGAGACCGGCGGGCCAGCGCGGTAGTATAGCCACACACGACGTGGTGGCTAGATGAATCCCGGCGGACAAAACGCTAGCAGCGCGATGCTAGCAGACGGTCGATCCACGCCGCATCCCCGGCAGCCACCGCCGCGGCTGCCTGCTCAACGACCGCGACTTGTTGCGGCGTGATGGGGACCGCGGCGCCAATGGGCGGCGGATGAGGGACCAGTCGCCGGACGATTTCCCGCTGCACGCTTGCCAACCCTGCGCCGGTTGTGCAGCTTATCTTCAACCCGGGCGGCCCGGCGGCGGCGCCCGGGGTCAGGTCGCATTTGTTGTGCACCAGCAGTGCCGAGGGCCGGTGGCCGAAGAGCGCCGCGTCGGCGGGCGTCCAACCTGCCGAACGATCGCTCACCAGAATTGCCAGGTCGCTTGCCTGTAAGACCTGGCGAGCCCGCGCGATGCCGGCCTGCTCCAATTCGTCGCCGGCCCGGCGAAGTCCAGCCGTGTCGATCAACTCGATTGGCCAGCCATCGATGGCGGTTGAAACGGTCACGGCGTCGCGGGTCGTTCCTGGCCGGTCAAAGGCAATCGACCGTTGATACCCGGCCAGCGCGTTGAGCAAGCTGCTCTTGCCAACGTTGGGCCGGCCAAACAGCGCCACGCGCCACGGCGCAGCGAGGCGCCTGCCCAATTCGGCGCTGGCCAACATCGCTTGAAGCCGACGCTGGGCTGCCGGCCCGTTGCCGCATCGGAGGTCGGCTGCAACGTCCTGCAATTCGCGCTCCAGTGCGCCATGCGCTTGGTCGAGCAGAATTACCGCCACGCGCTCGGTGGCGGCCGCGGCCAGTTGCTCGAGTGCCTGCCGACGCCACGGATCGGGCTGCTCGTGCGCCAGATGTTGTTGCCAACTCTGAATGGTCGCGCCGGCCGCAGCCAGATCGTCGAGCAGGCGCTGCGCCGCCGTCGGTCCGCCATGGCAGTGAATTTCAACCCGCTGCGTGTCGATGCGGCAGGCGACGACTTCTTCGCCCGCAGGGCCGCCCCAGCGGCCGAGCACAATTCTTCGCGGCGCCGCGGCGCTTAGCGACCCACCGGCAAGCGGTTGAAACCATCGGTCGATGAGGAGCGCCGCGTCGCGACCGCAGACCACGACGCTGGCGATCGCTCCACGGCCCACGGGCGTCATTAGCGACGCGCTGGCCCGCGGCGCAAGATTGGCTGCCGCGTTCATACCGACGACCGTGCAGTCAAGGCAACGCCGGCCAGAATCAAATGCGGTACGTGGCTGGCCGTATGGCTGAGCAGCGGGGCGACGCTGGGGGCGGCCCCGCCGGTGAGCACCACGTGGGCCTGCCCTCCGGCGTGAAGCTGATAGCGGCTGATGAGTTCGCGAACGCCGCCGATGGCCCCCCAAAACAGCCCGGAACGCATGGCCGAAACCGTGTCGTCGCCCAGCGACTCGGGCGCCTCGGCCAATTCGTGCATGGGCAGGTGCGGCAACAGGTCGGTGTAGTCGTGCATCGCGCGGGCCGACATGCTAATGCCGGGCAGGATGGCGCCTCCCAAGAACTCGCCTTCGGCGGAAACCAAATTGACCGTAATGGCCGACCCCAAGCAGACGATGACCTGCGGGGCTGCGGCCGGCCGCAGCGCTCCGGCCGCCACGGCCGCCAGCAACCGGTCGATGCCGACGCGGTCGGGGTGTTCCAACCGCACGGTCAGCGGAAGATCAGCGGCCGACAAGAGCGTGATGCCGCCGGGAGCGGCGCGGTCGCGGAGCCAGTCGACCAGTCGGCTGGCGGCTGGGCGATGGACGCTGCTGATCCACCAAGCAACGTCGCTGGCGGCCAACGGCGCAAGCCAGCCGGACAGATCGTCGAATCCGCCGTCTGTTGTTGGGACCGAAAGCTCCCGCTGCGGCGCGGGCAGCGGCTGTGCGCGCGAAGCGGCGTCAAACAGACCAAATTTGATCCGCGTGTTGCCGATGTCGACGGCCACCAGGGTTGAGGTTTCGCTGGCCGTCATGGTCGATGGAGCAATGGGCGCCGATGGACTTGGCGACATACGTTGAGCGATCAGGCGTCGCCGTCGCCTATGCGGCCGCCTTCTTCGGTGGGTGAAATAAGAGCGCCAACAGTATCGCCGCGACCAGCGCGGAATACATGGGAATCTGGAACAGTTGCGTGAAGTTCACGGTATCCACGCCGTCGACCGTGGTGGTGTACTGCGACAGCAGTCTGGGGGCCAGGAAATTCGCCAGCATGGGCCCAATGCCCAGGATCAACAGATTAAACAGGCCTTGGGCGCTCGAACGGGCGTCCTTGGGAAAGAACTCATCGACGAAGATGTACACGGTGGCGAAGAAAAATGCGTAGCACACGCCGTGCAAGATATTAATG
>CAYWTU010000356.1:0-5091 GCA_964461275.1 uncultured Pirellulales bacterium
CGATTTCCATTTCCTGCGGCCGGTACAAGCCGGCGAGTGTTCCCGGCAACATGCCCGAATAGGTCGCCACGGGGTATGGAGAAACGCAGGTCAGCCGCACGTCGGCCAGGGGCGCCATTTGCCACATCCGCAGGACGTGGGCGTTGGTGTGGCCCGCGCCGGCCAGCACGAGATCGCGTTTCGGCAGTCGGCTGGCAAACATGAAATCGCCACGCGACCGGCGCGGGTCCGAGCGCTCGGCCGCTGGTTTAGCGCTCTTGAGGAGGGTGGTAGAACGATTCGGGAAACTGGCCCGGCGCGCTGCCGCCCGAATTGCGGCGATTCATCTGTCCGCCGCGGTCCTCGTACAACGGTATGTTCATCCCCTGTGTCTCTTCGAGCATGCCATAGAGCTGCTTCTTGAGCCGTTGTGCGACCTGGCGACCTTGGGGCGTGGCGATCACGTTGTACATCTCATGGGGATCGGCTTCTATCTCGTACAGCTCGTCGATGTCCCAAATGCCGTGGTAGTGGATCAACTTGTGCGAGCCGGTCCGCAGGGCGAACGTCGTGGGCGTATGGGGAAAATTCCGCTCCCAATAGTATTCGTACAGCAGCGCCTCGCGCCACGGCGGCTTCTTGCCCGCCAGCAGCGGCAACAAACTGCGGCCGTCCATTCCCTCGGGCGGCGCCAAACCTGCGGCCGCCAGCGCCGTGGGAGCAATGTCTAAATTGGCCACCACGGGCTCGACCACCGTGCCCGCCGCAATCAACTCCGGGCAGTGGGCCACCAGCGGAATCCGCATTGACGGCTCGTAGGCGTGCCGTTTGTCGATCAACCCGTGCTCGCCGAAACAAAAGCCGTTGTCCCCCATGAACAAAATCAGCGTTGAATTCAGCTCGCCGCGCCGCTCGAGCGCTTCCCACAGCCGCCCCACGCTGTCGTCCACCGCCAACAGCGTCTCGCAGTAGCGGCGGTAGTATTCCGCCACATCGAGCGTGCCATGGTAGGGGAAATCGACGCCGTGCCAACTGTTGCGCTGGTCTTTGACCCACCGCGGACGCAGATGATAGTTCTCGGGCGTGTCGGCCATGCTCGTCGGTGGAGTGAACGGGGCGTCGCGATACCGGCCCTGGTGGCGCTTGGCCGGCACAAAGTTGGCGTGAACTGCCTTGTGCGATAGATAGGCAAAGTACGGTTGGCCTGTCGGCAGCCGCTCAATCCACTGCGTGCAGAAGTCGGTGAGTTCATCGGTGATGTACCCGCGCTGCGGCTGCGGTTGGCCGTCGATGTTCAAGCGCAAGTCGCCGGGGAGATAGGTTCCCTGGCCGCGGAAGCTGACCCAGCGGTCGAAGCCCGGTTGCGGCTCGTCGCTGGCGCCTCCCATGTGCCACTTGCCGAAGATGCCGGTGGCGTAGCCGGCCTGCTGTAAATGCTGCGGAAAGAAGACCGTGCCGGGCGGGACGGGATTGTTGTTGTCGACCACTCGATGCCGATGGGCGTATCGGCCAGTGAGAATGCTGGCCCGGCTGGGTGAGCAGAGGGCGGTCGTGACGCAAGCGGCGCGGCACCAGGCGCCCTGCTTCGCCAGCCGGTCGATATGGGGCGTTTCCAGAAAGGGATGGCCCATGAAGCCCAGGGCGTCGTATCGCAGGTCGTCGACGAGAATCAAGACGACGCTGCGCCGTTGGGCCCCCTCGACCTGCGCCAGTCGAGGAGGGTCCGCCGCCGCAAGCGAAGTGCAAGCCAGACCCGCTGCCGCGTAGAGTAGATTCCTCCAGCGGCGACCAGCCACGATCGGCAGTAGCGCAATTCGAACCATGCCGCCAATGTAGTTGGCCCGCGGTGCGGCGTCCAACCACGGCGCCAGTTCGTGGGCCGGGCTATTCGTCTCCATCCAGCTTGATCGGCGGCAGCTCCGGAACGATCGGCCGGGAATAGGTCGGCGGCGCCGACGCACTGGGAAGCGGCATGCCAGAGGGGGCGGGGCTTGGCGCCTGCGGCGCAGCGCCTCCCCCGGGAACGGTCATCGCACGCCCGCGGCGTTCTTCCTGCAGCGCTAGCCGCGTGGCCCCGGCCAGCGCGTCATTGGCCAAGAACAAATGCAATTCTTCCTGCTCGACGACCGCTTCCGGCGCCCGTACGTCGCCGGCGTGTTGCCCACAAGCGTTGACGACAATATGAATCGATTCCTTCCAACTCTTAAGATACAGAACGCCGGCGGCGGCCAACGCCAGCATGGCAGTCAACAAAATCAAGAACGTCGAGCCCATGAAGAAGCTGAGCAACGCCATGAACGCCAGCAATCCGCCGAATCCGATCAGGATCGCGAGGGCGTTGTCGAAGCTGCGGACGTCGAATTCAAAGTCCGCGTGTTGAAGCCCGTGCTGCGCTCCGCACTGCCAACATTGGGCCGGCAGCGCTATCTCCCAGACGCCCCGTTCGCGGTGCTGCCGGGCCCAGTAGACCACTTCGCGGGCCTTGGTGGGCGGATTCATCAGCGGCGGCAGCCAGACCTGAAAGTTGAGCCAAGTCTGGCGAGCCCGGGCGGCCAGCCAGCTAGGGGCGGCGTCGGGCGCGGGGTGCGATTCGTCCGGCAGTGGCGGCGGGGCCTGCGCGGCCGGATCGCGGCCGTGACCGGCGGGTGACGAATTCGGTGGTGGCTTGTCGATCATCCCCTTCATCCTACTCAAGCGGTCGCCCGTTTGGCAGCATTCGCCCAGCGCGACTGCCCGGAACCCACGGCAATGCAACCGAGAAGCTCATGGCGTCTAGCAACCTAGCCCAGATTTTGTTAGCTTTTCCGATTCGCGGTCGCCACCATGGTGTGCCGCCATTGGCCGCCGTACCTGCCCCTTTGCCGCGCTGCGGAAAACATGAAACAAGCCATTGCCGGGGTCTCCCCCTCCAGCACCGCGGAAACGACCGTGATGACCGTCTTTCCGTCGATCGCCGCCTGGTCGTTGGGCCGGGCGCTGGGCCAGCTCTACAGCATTCACAGCGGGCCCACCAAGTCGATCACTTTCGGCCGGATGTTCCTGGCCATGGGCGCCCCGTTGGCGCTGCCCCTGTACTTCTTGAACCTGGCCCCCTGGGTTTGCCGCCGCTATCGGCTCACCAATCGCCGCGTGATCGTCCAACAGGGTCTCAAACCGACCGACGAACGGTGGGTTGGCCTGGGCGAATTCGATTCGATCCAAGTCGAAAGCCGGCCTGGCTACGAGTGGTACCGCTGTGGCGACCTGGTGTTTCGCAAGGGGCAAGTGGAAACGTTTCGCATTTACGCCGTCCGCAATCCCGACACGTTTCGTGCCACCTGCCTCAAGGCCCACAAGGGCTTTGTCGGCGTCAACAAGGCTCTCCAGCAACAAGCGGCGCACGCCTAGCGCCGCTCAATTCGATGGGGACGGCCGAATCTGCCGGATATGGCCAGTGGGGCGTTGCCGGTCGAGCGCCACCGGTTCGCGGTTTTCCACCGTTTGCACGTTCCCTGCTTCGTCGCGCACCGTAAGTTGTAGATAGAACTGCTCGGGAACGCCCGCGTCGAGCCGCCAGGCATACTCGCCGCCGTTGTCGAGCTGATCGACGATGGTCGTCCACGGCCCCCCTGGCGCGGCGCTAAACGCCAAGGCGACAGGGCGCTCGCCGAGAAGTTCGTCGGCCGCCTCCCAACGAATGACCACCTGCTCGGCGTCGGGGCCGGCGCCTTGTTCGGCGGCCACCAGTCGCGCAAACGGCTTGGTGACGTCGACGCCCACCCACACGTCCGGCAATTCGCCGCTCGCCGGCGGTTGGCCTCCGACTCCCGCCCCGCTGCGAACCGCGATGCAGAAGCCGTAGATACCCTCGGCATGCACCGTCACGTCGATGGGGCTCTGCTGATCTTCGTCGATGGCGTAGCTTTCCCAGGTGCGGCCGCCGTCGCGCGTCCCCCACAACTCCACGCGGCCGATGCCCGAACTGCCGACTTCGGCTACTTCGTAATCGAGCTCGAATCGACGGGTGGCGATCATCTCCGGACGCTGGCCTCGCGGGACCAGCGACATGTCAAACAGCCCTTGTTTCTCCGAATAGTCGCGACGCGGCTGCGCCGGCCGCGTGACGCGGCTGCGCTGCGGTGCGCCGTCGTGAAGCGCCGGAGTCGACAACGGGCTAGACGGTTGGGGGATTGCCGTTTCGTCGCCCGGCGGCGCCTCGAACTGTGCGTCGAGCGGAGGTGGACCTCCGGCCGGCGGCAAGGCGTTCTCGCTAGGCGATGGCATCGGCAGGTCTTCGCTGTTCGTTGCCGAGCCCAAGGGAGCCGCGTCTGGGGCCGTTGCTCCGTCGCGCTTGGCGCCAACCGGCGGTACGACCTCTTCGGCTACGGGCAGTTCCCGTTCGCGTCGTTGGGCGGCAGGAGTGGTTTTGGCGCCGCCGCGTGGCAGCGGCGGGGGGATTTCTTCGCCGCGAGACGATCCGCTAAACGGCGAATCGGCCTGCGCGTCGGCGGGCCAGCGCCGCGCCGCGCCGGCGTCCGCCTCCGCGGTCGATTTCCAATGCCTGCCCAGGTCCCCCTGGCCGGCGGTCACCGATCGTTCCACACGGAACTGTTCCAAGGCGCGGTTGCCGGCCCGGTCGCTAACTTCGCACCGCAGCACCACGTCGTCCACGGGCGATTGAGGCCACCAGGTGGTTTGACCGGCGGTGACGCCGTCGGGCGCAGCGGGCGCCAGCGCCTCGACCGCGACCGGCCGCCACAGCGAGGCGGGGCCGCCCGACTGGTGTTCGAGCTTGAATGTGCTAGGGTCGAGGGCCGCATCGCGAATGGTCCAGCGGCAGATCACCTCGCCGGCCGCACCTTGTTGCGCGGAGACTTCCAGCTTGGGAGCGGTCGAATCGATAATGACCCGCAATTCCGGCTGGTGGATTTCGCTCGGCCGGCGTTGGCCCTGGGCGTCGATCGATTGCACGGCGAACCAAAATTCGCCGTCCCCGGGGGCCCGAAAAGCGAAATTGCGTTGCGCCGGTTTGGCTTGGGCGTGCGGCCGCCAACTGGCGCCCATGTCGTTGCTGACGAACAACTCGACCACGCTGGGCTCGATCTCGGTGGTCTCCACCAACCTCAACCAGGC
>CAYWTU010000357.1:0-5071 GCA_964461275.1 uncultured Pirellulales bacterium
GGCCTGATCCAGGACCTCGTCGCGTGTCGGCCAAAATGGACGGTTCTCTAAATTGAACGTCAGCGCCGCGTCGAGGGCCTCTTGGCCGAACTGCTGGCGAAAATCGACTAGCTTGTTGCCGGTTTGGCGCTCCAACTGTGCGAGCGCTTCCTCCAGCGACATATCTTCCGCTCGGAGCGTTACGGTCGAACCGTCGGTGAACGACTCGGCCTTGCGCTGTTGCAACTGCCGACGGACCCGGCCGAGCCGCTGTTGGGCCTCGGCCGACATCCGCTCGACGTCGGTGGGGAGCGTTTCCAGGGCGGCCGGCCCCAATTCCAATAAGGCCGCTTCGGCGGCTTCGCGCGTCGCCAATTCGGCCGCGTCCAACTGCCGGACCAGCTTGCGAACCTGTGGCGCCAGATCGACGCCTGCTGCGGGATCGGCCAGCAGGCACGCTGCCGTCATGAGGATCGTCAGATGATTCATGCTCGGCCTCCTCGCCGGGCCACCGCCGTGGTACCGACGGGCCGCGCGCAATCGCTGTAGTCGTTGTCTTGGATTCTATCGTCCGCTGCCGGCCGTGTCGAAACGCCGAGATGTCGCGTTTCGGCAACATCCCGTGGGGCAACTAGGCTGCCCGCAGCGCTTCGCCGCGTTTCGTGTCATAGGCTGCATTAGGACCAAAATCGAAGCGGCTTCGAACCGAATTCTGGACTTGGCCATGTTCCACTCACACCCCGTTTTGCTTGCCGTTGTCCTGACGGCGCTCGTCACCAGTCAAACCTCGGCCGCCAGCCCTCAGCGCTGGACTCTGGAGGTGATGGTTCGCGGGCAACGGATTCAGGGTACGCCGCTGGACCAAACCAACTCCAACGTGATTTTACTGGCGCGTGATGGGCGCCTGTTGGACATCGACCCGCGCTCGGCCACCGAAGCGCGCAAGATCTCGGAGTCGTTCCGGGGGCTTTCGGCGGCCGACCTGCGTGGGCAACTGTTTACGGAAATGGGAAAGCAGTTCGACGTGACCGGTACGGGCCATTATTTGGTGGTTCATCCCAAGGGCCAGAAGGACGTATGGGGGCCGCGGTTCGAAGAGATGTATCGCTCGTTCATGTACTGGTTTCGCACGCGAGGCTTCCCGCTCACGGAGCCCGAGTTTCCGCTGATCGCCATCGTGTTTCCGGACCGCGAGCAATTTCAGCGCTACTTTGTTCAAGAGGGCGTGCGGCTGAGCGGCAACATCTTGGGCTTCTACGCCAACCAGTCGAATCGCGTGGCGCTATACGACATCCCGGGCGACTGGCAACAGAGCGCCGACACCATCATCCACGAAGTCACGCACCAGACCGCCTACAACACGGGCGTCCACAATCGGTTTACGCCCAATCCGCGGTGGGCGGTCGAAGGACTGGGAACATTGTTCGAGGCCCGCGGCATCTGGAATTGGCGCAGCCACACGGCCCTGGCCGACCGCATCAACCGCACGCACCTGGCCGGCTTTCGGAACTACAAGTTGGGAAAGCCGGGCCCGGAACTGTTGATGGAACTGGTGGGCGGCGACCGGCTGTTCGACTCGAATCCGAATCTGGCCTACGACCAGTCGTGGGCGCTGACCATGTACTTGGTGGAAACGCAGCCGCAAAAGTACAGCCAGTACCTAGGTAAAATCGCTGCCCGACCGAACTTTACGGGCTACTCGCAGGCGCAACGCCTGGCCGACTTTACGTCGGTCTTCGGCACGAACTGGGCCCTTTTCGAGGCTCACTTCACGCGGTTCATGGAGGGGTTGAAATAGCAGTGGAACGTTCGCTCGCCGCTGGCACGCGGGAAGGCGCCTGCATAAAATGCGAGTAGAGAAACCGGGCGGTTTGGGCGAACTCGTCGCTAGCCAGCCGGTTTCTCGCGACCGCCCAATGGAATGCGTCGAAAACTCGGCAGGAGGCGTCACTTGGATGGCGAGCCGATGTCAACTTCGATGGTGTATCTACTGCTGGGGGCCGGGACCGTGGTCCTGGCGATGTGGGCCCTCTCGATCGTAGTTCGGCCGCGCAACGGCCGCCGACCGGCCCCGCCCGAAGGGTCGAGTTTGGGGTAGTTTTCGCCCCGGGTGCCTGGTGCCGTGCCCACGCTTGCGTGGGCATATTAGTTCAGCCGCTTGCCGTTCTCGTGGGCATGTGAAAACTCACTCCGCAGCGTACAGCGGGCCGGGGCCGCGTCGATCCTTTGCGACGCCCATTGGGGTGGGTTTGCTATGTAGCGACTGCCGATTTCTCGGCAAAACCCCTTGCCCAGCCAGCCTTTGTCAAACCGCGCAACTTTCTTAGTTGCCGCGACCCAAGATTCCGTCACGGTCTCCGAATAACTCCCCACGCGGGGACTCTTAGAGTCCAACGGGCAACTGCACCGGTTTGCTAAATCCAGCCAGGAACTAGTAAGCCGTTGGCTGGTTGTTCGGCGGTCCAAAGTAGTTCCCCTGGAGCGCACCCGACGGGTCGGGAGCCGGACCCGGCCGTCGGCAACACACAGCAGCACGGCACCCTCTGGGGAGAAGAAAGGACGGGAAACGCGATGATTAAGAAAACCATGTTTATCGGGTCCGCCGCGTTGTTGGCGGGAGTATTTCTGTTTGGCCGCGACGTGTTCAGCTACGTCGGCACGTCGGTCGGCTGCGTCAAGGATACGGTCAGAGGCAGCGTACCGGTTGAGTTTGAAATCGAACGCGCCCGTAAGATGGTCAAGGACTTGGTGCCGGATATTCGCAAGAACATGCACTTGGTGGCCAAAGAAGAGGTCGAGGTCGAGCGGCTGACGAAGCAAATCGCCGACAATGCGCGGCGTTTGACCGCCGAAAAGGCGGAACTCGTCAAGCTCCGCGACGACGCAGCCAGCGGCAAGGATTCGTTCCAATACGCCGGGCATAAGTACACCGCCGCGCAGGTCAAGGTCGAGTTAGCCAACCGGTTTGACCGCTTTAAGCTCCAAGACGCCACGCTGGCCAGCCTGCGCGAGATGCATCAGGTGCGCGAGCGGAGTCTCGAGGCCGCCAAGCAGAAGTTGGAAGGCATGTTGGTCGCCAAGCGACAACTAGGCGTCGAGGTCGAGAACCTGGAAGCCCGGCTAAAGATGCTGGAAGCCCGTCAAACGACCAGCAACTACAAATTCGACGACAGCCGGCTGAGCCGGGCCAAGGAATTGATTGGCGACCTGCGTTCGCGGCTGAGCGTCGAGGAGCGCGTGGCCGACGTCGAAGGGACCTATCAAGCCGAGATTCCGGTGGCCGAAGCCGTAGCGGCCGACGACATCGTCGATCAGGTGACCAACTACTTCGCCGAACAGCAGCCTGCCGAAACGCAGCCTGCCGAAACGCAGACGGCTCAGACGGAGCCTAAGCTGGACGAAGCCCTGTAAGGATGTGCGGTGGCAGTGCGAGCCCGGCGATCCGACGATGGGTCGGACGCCGGCGGGTGGACGGCGCTGTGTGCCTTGCGAAAACCTCCCTTGAAAAAGGGGCCAGACCGTCTGGTTGCCTGCGGGGTCGACTCGAGCCCGGCCCCGCAGGCGCCAGCCGTCGGCCCGGCTGCTGGGTTGGTAAGATCAGGGAGTTGGCCTGTGCGTGATTGGTTCGGAGCCGGCGCGATGTTTCAACCCTGGCGAGTCATGCTGCGGCAGGCGGAAGAAGCCCTGGATCGGGGGCAACTCGACGAGGCCAGCCGGCTGCTCGCTCAGGGCCAGCTCCGCGAGTTTCAGCCGTCGCAGAAACTACAGGCGCGATTGGCCGAGCAACTGGCCCAGCGGGGCCGCGGTCGGGCGGTGCAGGGCGAAACGCAAGCCGGGTGGCGCGATTGGGAGACGGCCGTGCTGTTGGGCGCACAAGCAGCTTCGGTGCAACAACTGGAAGCCCAGCTCGTCGAGCAGACGCTGGTTGAGGCGGCCGGGTATTTGGACGCGGGGCAATCGCAACTGGCGCTCGCGCGGCTGGACGATCTGAGCCGACGGCGGGGCGAATTGCCTGCGGCGCGCAGACTGAGACATGTAGCGGCCAAGATGGACGCCGCCCAGCGGCTGGAACGACAAGGCAAGTTCAGCGAAGCGATTCAACAGTGGGAAGCCGCCATGGCCCTCGATGCAGAGCTAAAATCGCTCCCGACGCGGCGCGACGCCGCCCGCCAGCACGGTGCTGCCTGGCGCGGGTTGTCGCATCGGTTGCACGAGTTGTTGGCCAGCGAAGACAAGCAGAAATGGCACGAGGTGCTCAGCGTGGCGGACGAGATGCTGGCGCTGGCTCCCGAAGACGCTCCGGCCAAGGACGCGCGGCGGCGCGCTTGGGCGGCCGTGGGAACGCCGCTGCCCGACAGCGTCGTGCCGGCGCAGGCCCGGGCGGTTCCGCCGCCGCTGCCCCCAGCGCGGCCCAAGCCCGACGCCTTCGTGCGGCCGGCCGTCGCGGCCAAGCCGGTGCATGCCCCCGCCGAGCGGCGCGGCGACCGGTTTGTGTTGTGGGTGGATGCAGTGGGAGGCTACTTGGTGTGCCTGGGCGAGAGCGTGGTTTTGGGCCAGCCGTCGTCGGAACACTCGGTGGATGTGCCCATTTTGGCCGACCTGAGCACGCGGCACGCCATCATTCATCGCAGCGGCGAAGGGTACTTGTTGGAGCCGATTCGCCCCACGCGGATCGACGGCCGCGACGTGAATGGCGTGACGGCCATGGCCGACGGCAACGTGATCGAACTGGGGGGCGCGGTGAAGCTGCGGTTTCGCCGGTCGCACGCCCTGAGCGCCACGGCCCGGCTGGAATTCGTCAGTCGACACCGCACGCAACCCCCGACGGACGGAGTCTTATTGATGGCCGAATCGTGTGTGCTGGGCCCGGCGGCGCAAGCGCATGTGGTTTGTCCCGGCTGGTCTCGGGAAGTGGTGTTGTCGCGAAATCAGGGGCAGTTGCAATGCCGGGCAGGCGGCCCGGTGGAAATCGATGGAACCACCTACGACACGGTCGGCCCGCTGACGCTGGGTTCGCACGTGACGGGCGACGATCTGGCCTTTAGTCTGGAACAATTGACGGGCTAGGCGCGGGGACCGGAAAACCCCTTTG
>CAYWTU010000358.1:0-5052 GCA_964461275.1 uncultured Pirellulales bacterium
CGGTGGAGATCGACTTGATGCGGGCCTTGGTGTGCGTGCTGTCGGTGATGATGCCAATTTGGGCGCCGGTTAGACTGGTCGCCTTGTGGCCCAGGGCGTGAATGGCCATGGCCATCAAAGCCACGCTGACCTGTTCGCCCGTGGACAACAGCATGTCCATCTCGCGGGCTGGTGGATTGTCGTTGATCTGCGCCGCCAGATCGATCAAGTGATCGGTCTGATGCCCCATGGCGCTGACCACCATCACCACCTGATTGCCTTCCCGCTGGGCGCGAATCGCCTTGCGGGCTGCGGCCAGGATTTTCTGCGGGTCGGCCACGCTTGTGCCGCCGAATTTTTGCACGATCAATGGCATGGGCTCTTGGTCCCTTTTCGCTTATTTCACTTACGAATCCAAAAACCACGCCATCATCTTCCAGCCTTCGGCAAAACACAGCGGCGACGTTCCCGCCGTTGGTTCGTCGTAGGTCCGCCCGGCGTCCGCCGGCACGCCTGTGCCGGCCACGGCGAACGGGACAAAGCCGTGACTGTGCGTCTTGAGCCGGATGGGCGTGGGGTGGTCAGGCGAAACCAAAATGCGATAGTCGCCGCGATTCTTTAGCGCCTCGTGCAAAGGCCCCACAATGTGCTGGTCGATCTGCTCCAATGCCTCAATCTTGGCCTCGGCGCGGCCTTCGTGCGACGCTTCATCGGTCGCCTCCACGTGCACGCAAATGATGTCGGTGGCATCGATCGCGTCGATGGCGTAGCGGCCTTTGGCCGCGTAGTCGGTGTCGAGATATCCGGTGGCCCCGGGCACTTCAATCCGCCGCCAGCCGATCAGCGCCGCCAGCCCGCGCAGCAAGTCCACGGCTGTAATCATGGCGCCGCTGCGGCCGTGCAGCTCTTGGAATGAGGTTAGCCGCGGGGTCCGCCCTAGCCCCCACAGCCAGACGTTGGTCGGCGGCAGTTTGCCGGCCGACACTCGGGCGGCGGTTGCCGGATGCTGCGCCAGCACATCGACGCTTTCCGTCATCAATCGGTTCAGCAGATCGCTGCCGGGGCCGCGCGGATAATCGTCCAGCACCGACTTGTCGGTCAGGTCGTGCGGCGGAGTCGTGCGGGTGTCGCGGCCGAATGGCGGCGGCCCTCCGGCGCCGCGGTAGATCAACAGATTGCGATAGCTCACGCCGGGGATAAACTGCAACCGCTCGTTGCCCAGGCGCTCTTGGCACGTGGCCAGAACTTCGCGGGCCTCTTCGCTGGAGATGTGCCCGGCGGTGAAGCTCTTCATCGTCTGGTCCTGTACGGTCACCAGATTGCAGCGGACCGCCCAATCGTCCGGCCCCAGCTCGATGCCCTGGGCCGCGGCTTCCAGCGGCGCGCGGCCGGTGAAGTATTCCATGGGGTCGTAACCGAACAGGCTCAGGTTGGCCACGTCCGAGCCGGCAGGCAACGACGGCGGGACGTGGTTGGCGCGGCCCACGACACCTGCCGCGGCAATGGCGTCCATGTGCGGCACTCGGGCCGCTTGCAGCGGCGTCTTGCCGCCGAGCGATTCGAGCGGTTCGTCGGCACAGCCGTCGGGAATGATGATGGCATATTTCATGGAGAATTCACTTCCAGTCGTCTCACTCGCGGACGCGCATCCGTTCGCTCACGGTGCGGACGCTGGTCAAGGCCGAGATGTCGCGAATGGCCGCGTCGGCGGCGCCTTCGCTCGTGTTGTGGGTCATGATCACCAGCGGCACCACGCTGGAATCGGTTTCCTGCGGTTCGTGCTGAATGATCGAGGCGATGGAAATCCCGTGCCGCCCCAGCGCCGTGCACACGTCGGCCATCACGCCGGGGCGATCTTCCACGTCAAACCGCAGATAAAACCGGCCGGGAATACTGGAAAAATCGCGGAGCCGAACCGGGGCGCTTTGCGACCACAGGGCCAGCATCTTGAACGTGATGGCCGCGCGGCCGACGACCGTGTCGATCATGTCCGAGACCACGGCCGAGGCGGTGGGCATCTGGCCGGCCCCCAGGCCGTGCAGCGACAGCCGCCCCACCGCGTCGCCCACGACGCTGATGGCGTTGTACGCCTTGCGCACTTCGGCCAGCGGCGTGCCGACGCGGACCAGCGTCGGCGAAACGTGCAACTCCAGGCCCTCTTTAACCAATTGGGCCACGGCCAACAGTTTGATGCGATAGCCCAATTCGCGGGCGAAACGCATGTCGGTGTCACGGACCGTGTCGATGCCGCGCCGCGGAATGTCGCGCCAGTCGACCCGGGTGCCAAACGACAAGTGCGCCAGGATGGCCAGCTTTTGGGCCGCGTCGCTGCCGTCGACGTCCATGGCGGGATCGGCTTCGGCGTATCCCAACCGCTGCGCCTCGCCCAGTGCCGATTCGTAGCTCACACCCTTTTCGTCCATCTGTGACAGGATGAAATTGCTGGTGCCGTTAAGGATGCCGTCCAGCGATTGAATCTGGTTGGCCGTGAGATGTTGGCTGATGGTGGCCACGATGGGGATGCCGCCGGCCACCGCCGCCTCGAAGGCAATCGAGCGGCCCAATTCGCGGGCCCGATCGAACAACTCGGGACCGTGCTCGGCCAGCAGGGCCTTGTTGGCGGTGATCACGTCCTTGCCCGCTTCGAGCAACTTGAGCGTGATGGTCCGGTCAGGCTCCAACCCTCCCACCAGCACGGCAACGCAGCGAATTTCTGGGTCGCCGGTGATGCGGTTCAGATCGTCGCTCAGCAGGCCCGCGGGCAGGTCAATCTGCCGGGCCTTCCTAAGGTCGCCTGTAACGACGTGTTGGAGCCACAGTGTACGGCCCGCGTGGCGCGCCGTACGGTCGCCCTGGTCGAGCAGAATCTTGGCGACTCCCGTGCCGACGGTGCCCAGGCCAACGATGGCAACCTTGGTTTTTTCCATGCTAAGTGGTGTGGGTACCGGAATTCTTACGCAGATCGTCGGCGGCCGCTGCGAACCGGTCGCGACGGGGCCGAATTGGCTATCGTAGGCCCCCGCCCGGCGGACCGTCAAGCGAGCGCAAAGCGTTGAATTGCCAAGGGTTGAAGCTGATTCCCTGGCGGCTGGCGAGTAGGCTGAGAAAAAGAATCAGACCAGTCCCGCAGCGACGGCGGCGAATCCACCGCCGTTGATCAACCCGTGGACGACGACGCTCGACCACAGGTTTTGTCTTCGCATCACTACCCAGGGCAATCCAAGCAAGAACGGCGTCAGAACTACCGTCACGCCGACGCCCAGCGGCAGGTGAAACATCGCCAGTCCGATGGCGTGAACGAGCACCGCCGCGCGCAGGTGCCCCGCTTCTTGTCGGCGCAAGAGATACCCCCGCCACCACAGCTCCTCACCCATGATGTTGAAAAAGAACATGGGCAGCCAGGCCAAGAGCAGCCAGGCGGTTTCCGAAGTCAGTGGTTCCATCCTAAGAAACGGCGGCGATAAATCGGGAGCGGGCAGCAGCGAGGCGTTTGCCGCAGCGCGCCAGGCAACGAAAATCAACGCCGACCCCAAGCCACAGACCAGGGTCACGCCAACTCCCCAGGCTACATCCGCCGCTCGGGGCCGCGTCAGCCGAACGCGCGCGAGGAAACCCGATAAGGTGGGCCAACACGCTTCGCGCCAATACGCGGCGATGGCGGCAAAGAACAGACCGGCGAACACCACCTTGCCCCAGAAAAACCAGGCCAGAATAGCCGGTCCGCCGAACTGCTGGTGAAACCAGGGAATTCCCCAGCGCGTCGCCGCCCATAACGCCAGCGTCGGGACGGCGAACAGCCCGAGGGTCGCCAGTGGCGACAGAGGCGACACGCAGGAGGTTCCAACTGTGGCGACCGCATGTGTTTCGGTGCTCATACGGCCGCGGGCAGTGCCGATTGTAATTGCAGAGTTCAGAGGCATCACACTTCTCCTAGCAAGCGCGGCGTGGGAGTCCGCCCGGCGGCGACCGCGCGGTTGGGGGCAGCGGACAACTGGCTAGAGTCTTAGGCGCAGTGTCGCCGCGGATGTTACGCGCCCAACACGCTTTGAAACGCGGCGGGGAGCCAACCAATGAGGTCGCTGGCAATGAGCGACGTCTGACCAAGTTCGGCCGCCGCCAGATCACCGGCCCATCCGTGGACAAACACGCCCAGTCGGGCCGCATCGAGTGGCGTCAGCCCCTGGCAGAGCAACCCGGCGATCACCCCGGTCAACACGTCGCCAGTGCCGCCCGTGGCCATTCCAGGGTTGCCGGTCGGGTTAAGCACCGTCGTTTGCCCATCGGTCACGACGGTTTGATGCCCCTTGAGCACCAGCACCACGCCGTATTCGTTGGCGAACCGCTCGGCCAATTCGCGGCGCTCCTGGGGCGCGATTCGCGGCAGCTTGACAAGCCGGGCGAATTCGCCGGGATGCGGAGTCAATATCCGCGGGCCTGCCGCCCCGCCGAGGGCGTCAACACGGTGTGCCAAGGCGTTCAAGGCGTCGGCATCGAAAACGATGGGCTGAGTAAATTCCCGGCAGAAGCTTTCGACCAACTCCGTCAGGCCGGCCGACTGTCCCAACCCCGGTCCGCAGGCGACGACGGTCGCATCGTCGGCTGCCTGTTGAATTCGGCCAAATGCCGACAACGCCAAGCGTCCTTCGAGATCGCTGGGCAGACCCAACGTCATATACGACGGTTCAAAGCCAGCCACCGTCGCCTGGCATACGTCCGGCGTGGCCAAGCGCACCAGGCCCGCGCCGCTGCGCAAACACGCCTTGCCCGCCAGCGCCACGGCGCCCGCCATACCGTGCGATCCGCCGACCAGCAGCGCTTTGCCAAAGGAACCCTTATGGGCGAGCGAGTCGCGCGGCGGCAGCTTGGGTAGTGGAGGATTCGCGATCGGCGGTCGAAGGCCTGTTGCGGGGCGCTGCGGATAATCGTCGCCGGTCATCAGACCCAGCCTTCAACCTGTGCCTCGCGCGGCCGCGCCGCGCGTCGGGCGATCAAGCCGGCCACATAGGCCGCCTTGAACCCGGCGTCGATATTCACCACCGTTACGTTCGAGGCGCAGCTATTGAGCATTCCCAG
>CAYWTU010000359.1:0-5044 GCA_964461275.1 uncultured Pirellulales bacterium
CAAGCCCGGCAAGGAAGAGCCGTATCCAGTTTTGCGGCACTGGGTGGAAAGGACCAAACTGGGCCTGGCCGCACTCTGGGACGGGACGGACATGACCGCGTGGGTCAATTCGTTGGCCGACGGCAAGCCGGCCGAGGGCGTGAAACTGCGGCTCTGGCCCTCGACCGACGAAAAACCAAGCGACGCAGCCGGTACGGCCCGGTTTGAACTAGCAGCTCAAATCCCAGCGGGCAGCGGCCTGCTCCTGGCCGAGCACGGCCCGGACCGCGCCCTATTGCCCAAGGGCCAATACGGTTGGGGGCCGGGAAACGGTTGGCAGAAGTCGAGCCCTTACGACCATCTGAAGTGGTTCGTGTTCGACGATCGTCAGATGTACCGCCCCGGCGAGACGGTCCACGTCAAGGGTTGGCTCCGCCAGATCACCGGCGGAAAGCATGGCGACGTGTCGGCCGCCGGCGGCTCGGCTTCAACGGCTCAGTATCAACTCAGCGACTCGCAAGGCAATGAGATTCTGAAGGGCGACGTCAAGATCGGCGCGCTTGGCGGATTCGACCTGAAGTTCGACCTGCCCAGCGGCATGAACCTGGGCTATGCGCAACTGCTGCTCACTGCCGTAGGCGAACCGAACGCCGGCGTTGCGGGCGGCCAGACACATCACCACGCCGTACAGGTGCAGGAATTTCGTCGGCCTGAGTTCGAGGTTTCCACATCCGCCAGCCAAGCCCAGCATGTGGTGCGCGGCAGCGCCACCGTCACGGTCGCCGCCAGCTATTACGCAGGCGGACCGCTGCCGGGGGCCGACGCGCAATGGACCGTCACCACCAGCACCGGTCACTTTTCGCCCCCCGGTTGGCAAGAGTTCACCTTCGGCTCGTGGACGCCATGGTGGATCATGGGCAACGTCATGCGCGGCGGCCGACACGGAATGCACAACGAGTTTATCGACTTCGGCGGCGGGATGGGCGGACAGGCACAATCGTATTCCGGCATGACCGATGCCTTCGGCAAGCACCACCTCCGAATCGACTTTGACGAAGTCGATCCTCCGCGGGCCATGAACGTAACGGCGGCCGCCGGCGTGATGGACGTCAATCGCCAGATGTGGAACAGCTCGACGACGTTGCTGGTGCATCCGGCCCTGGTCTATGTCGGCCTGAAGCCGTTGCGGACGTTTGTCGAAGCGGGCCAGCCGTTGGAGGTCGACGCGATCGTGCCCGACTTGGACGGCAAGCCCAGCGCAGGTCGAACGATTCGCCTGCGTTGCCTGCGCGTGGAATGGGGCTATCGGCAAGGACGCTGGCAAGAGACAGAGGTTGACGCACAAGAGCTGGAGCTCAAGTCGGCGGTCGAGCCGGTGCGATTCTCGATTGCCACGTCGGAAGGCGGCACGTACCGCCTGAAGGCCACGGTGCTCGACGACTTGGAGCGTGAAAACCAGACCGACTTGACCATGTACGTCAGCGGCGGCAAGCTGCCGCCTCAGCGCGACGTCCAGCAGCAAGCGGTGGAGCTGATTCCCAGCGCCCGCGAGTTCGCCGACGGCGATACGGCGGAGATTCTGGTGCGGGCGCCGTTCGCGCCGGCCGAGGGAATCGTCACGATCAGTCGCTCCGGCATCTTGGAGAGCCGACGGTTTGTCATGGAGGGCGCCACGCACACGCTCCGCGTGCCCATTATCGAGGCGCACGTTCCTAACGTTCATGTGCGGGTCGATCTGGTCGGCGCCGCGCCGCGAACCGACGACGCCGGTCAAGCGCAAGCCAAGCTGCCGCCGCGGCCCGCTTTTGCCGCGGGCGAATTGAACTTGCCCGTGCCGCCTCGCAAGCGGACGCTGCAAGTGACGGCCATGCCGCGCGAAGCGGCCATTTCGCCGGGCGCCGAAACCGAAGTTAGCGTGACCGTGACGGGCGCCGGCGGAGAGCCGGCGGCCGGCGCCGAAGTGGCGCTGGTGGTGGTCGACGAGGCGATTCTGTCGCTCACCGGCTATCGGCTCCCCGATCCGCTGGGCACGTTTTACGTGCAGCGGGAAAGCGGCCTGTCGACGAGACATTTGCGCGAGCACGTCGTGCTGGCTCGGCCGGAAGACGCGGCTCTCGAACAGCAAATGGCCGACGGCGCGCCGGGAGAGGGCGCCGCGTTTGCAGCGGGCGGGGCGATGAAGTCCATGATGCGTCGCGGACTGGCGATGGAGTCTGCCGCGCCCATGGCCGCCCCGACGCTGGGAAAAAACGTCGCCGACGCAGAGCAACAGGGCCCG
Source organism: uncultured Pirellulales bacterium (assembly GCA_964461275.1). Classification (GTDB taxonomy): domain Bacteria; phylum Planctomycetota; class Planctomycetia; order Pirellulales; family CAYNRE01; genus CAYWTU01. The sequence continues at coordinate 2,258 of CAYWTU010000359.1, forward strand.
ATTGCGCTGCGCAGCGATTTTAACCCGCTGGCGGCATACATCCCCACATTAATGACCGATGCGGCCGGAAAGGCCGTCGCCAAGTTCAAGTTGCCCGACAATCTGACGCGCTATCGCGTGATGGCCGTGGCCGTCCACGGGCCAAACCACTTCGGCGGCGGAGAAGCGACGCTTACGGCCAGATTGCCGCTGATGGTCCGTCCCTCGCCGCCCCGATTCTTGAACTACGGCGACGAGTTTGAACTGCCCGTCGTGCTACAGAACCAGACAGACGCGCCGTTCACCGCCGACGTGGCGCTGCGGGTGGCGAACTTGCGACTGCCCGCGGGCGACGCAGTGCGAACGGCGGGGTGGCGAGTGGAGGTGCCGGCGAACGACCGCGTTGAGGTGCGGTTTCCGGCCGCGGCGCAGCAACCTGGGACGGCCCGATTTCAGGTGGCGGCGGTGGCAGACGCCGCTGCGGACGCCGCGACGTTGGCTCTGCCGGTCTGGACACCCGCCACAACCGAGGCGTTTGCCGCCTATGGGCAAATCGACGACCAAGCGCCGACGGTGCAGCCGGTGGTCATGCCCCCCGACGTCATCCGGCAGTTCGGCGGCTTGGAGCTTTCCACTTCATCCACGGCGCTGGCCGCACTGACCGACGCCGTAATCTATTTGGTCGATTATCCGTTCGGTTGCGCCGAGCAGATTTCCTCGCGAGTTTTGGCGCTGGCGGCGCTCAAAGACGTGCTCACGGCCTTTGCCTCCGAGCAATTGCCGGCGCCGGCGGCATTGTCCGCGGCGGTCGAGCAGGACCTGCGCGAGCTCCAGAAAATGCAAAATCCTGACGGCGGATTTGGCTTCTGGCGGCAGGGGGAGCGGAGCTGGCCGTACCTGGGCATCCACGCGGCGCACGCCCTGGCCCGCGCGCAGCAGAAAGATTACACCGTGCCCGAGGAAATGCGCGAGCGCTCGATGAACTACCTGCGAAACATCGAGCAGATGATTCCAGCCGAGTATCCCAAGAGTTGTCGCGCCGCGCTCCAGGCCTACGCATATTACGTTCGCGAGCGATTGGGTGAAGATGCCCAGTCTGAGGCTTTGGCCCTGCTCAAACAGCACGAGCTCAAGGACCTGCCCATCGACGCAGTCGGCTGGTTATTGGCGGTGTTGGCCGACGCCGACGCCGCTCCGCAGCGCAAAGCCATTCGCCAGTATCTGGGAAACAAGGCGACGCAAACGGCTTCCACGGCGCAGTTTTCCACCGGCCACGCCGAAGGGACCAGCTATCTGATCCTGCATTCCGATCGCCGCACCGACGCGATTGTCTTGGACGCCCTGATGGCCGACGACGCAAACAACCCGCTCATCCCCAAGCTGGTGACGGGACTCTTGGCGCATCGCCAGCGAGGCCACTGGACCAACACGCAAGAAAACGTGTTCGTGCTGTTGGCGCTGGACCTTTACTTTGGCAAGTACGAACGACAGACGCCCGATTTCGTGGCCCGGGCCTGGCTGGGTCCGCAATACGCGGCTGAGCACGCCTACCGCGGACGCACCACCGACCAACACCTGACGAGCGTTCCGATGGAGCTGCTGGGCGAGCCCGGGGCCACGACGAACCTGACGCTGGCCAAGGCGGGCCAGGGGCGGCTGTATTATCGACTCGGCCTACGTTACGCTCCCAGTGACCTGAATCTGCCCGCGGCCGATTACGGCTTCAACGTCGAGCGCAAGTATTCGGCCGTCGACAATCCGGAAGACGTTCGCCGTGACAGCGACGGCACGTGGCGTATTCGCGCCGGCGCCAAGGTTCGCGTGGAGTTGTCCATGGTTGCGCCCGAGCGGCGGTATCACGTGGCTTTGGTCGACCCGTTGCCCGCCGGACTGGAGCCCACCAATCCGGCACTGGCCGTCAGTGGAGACGCGCCTCCCGTCGGGAGCGTTACGGCGGGGGGTGGGCCTTGGTGGTGGCGCTGGTTCGAACACCAAAACATGCGCGATCAGCGGGTCGAGGCGTTTGCGTCGCTGGTCTATGGCGGCGTGTATACCTACAGTTACGAGGCGCGGGCCACCACGCCGGGCCGCTTCGTCGCCCCGCCCACCAAGGCCGAGGAAATGTACGCCCCCGAGACGTTCGGCCGCGGGGCAACCGACCGCGTGATCGTCGAGGCGGCACCGTAGGCGCTGCCTGGCGGCACGGTTTGGACATTAAGAAACCGCCTCGTGCTTCCGGCGGGCGAACCTGTCACAATGGCCCCTAAGTGGCCGCCAAACAACCGGACAACGGACCCCTAACTCCCGTTAGTTTACGCATATCGAGTCGGTTGTTTGCTGGTAACTAAGGTGTTCGCCGGGCCGTGGGAGTGGTTTGCTGTGCCGCGCATGAAAGTAGGATTGGCCGCGCTGGCGCTGTTGGCGGTGGCGGGACTGTTCTGGGTTACATCACCCGGCGGCGGCCATCAAACCAGCGGCGTCTTGGTCCGCGTGGCATTGGTGCTCGGCGCCCTGTGGCTGGCGCTTCCCGAGTTGGAGCGGATCCCGCGTGTCGGCCTGACGGCCGTGCTCGTGGCGACGGTCGTACTGGCCCTGCAGCCGCGGTTGTTCCTGTTGGCGCTGGGGGCCATCGTGGCGCTGGCGCTGTTGCGGCCGCGCCTTCGCGGGTGAAGTGGATCGGCAAGGCCATGGCGGAACAATTCAAGTATCTGAACACCGATTTGGACCTCCTTTCGTCCACAAATCTGAGCACCTTGGCGGCGGCGCTCGGCGCCCGCGGAGTCAGGGCGCTGGACGTCGTCGTAATGA
>CAYWTU010000360.1:0-5041 GCA_964461275.1 uncultured Pirellulales bacterium
GTCGGGAAAAAGTTCCCCAGAAAGCGGCTCGGGTCGTCACACAACCGCTGCGGTAGGCGCCATGTGCTGGCGCCGATTGAAGGTCAAAGGGTCCGACGATCAACGGCATCGCAGGCGCCGACGAGCGTCGCCAAGAAAGTGACGCCAGCGAAGCGGCGCAACGCTACGCGCCAGCCGAAGAGACGGCCTTGGGCGTGGTGCGTATCGTCTCTTCGACCCGCGACAGAAGCTGATCGGGTCGAAACGGTTTGAAAACGGCCTGGGCCTGCAAACCGGCCTGCCGGGCCTTGACCAGCGAGTGACCCGGGTCGTACCCAAAGCCGGTCATGAGCACCAGCGGCACGTGTTCCATAAGCTCCTTGAGCTTCACCAGAAAGTCATAGCCGCTCATATCCGGCAACCGAATGTCGGCCAGCACGGCGTCGTAGCCCCCGTCGCGGAGCATGTTTCGGACCATGAAGATCGCTTCGCCTCCGTTATGGGCGGTTTCCACCACGCACCCGTAGCGCTCCAACAGGGCATGGGCGGCAACGCGGACCGTCTCGTCGGCATCGGCCACCAAGATGCTGCGGCCGTTGAGCAACGGGCGCTGTTCGGCCTCGGCCGCCTGAGGCAGGGCCTGGGCCGGGGCCATCGTCTTGCCGACTTTTTGGATTTCCTGCTTGATGGTGCGGGCGTTGCGTAAGATGTTCTGCAGCCGCTCGACCACTTCGGGCTGGTGGCCGATGTAGCGTTCCATAACGTTGACGGCGTCGTTCAGGATGTCGTCGATCGGCAGGGCCACGGCGGCGTGGATCGCCTCGATGCTGGCTTGCGTCGTCTCGGCCTTCTCGGCCACCAATAACTCCAGCGTGTTCAGTGCTGCAGCAACGTCGCGGCCGAAAATCTCCAAGAATTGCAAATCGCTTTCGCTGAACGCCCGCGGCTCGGGGCTTTCTACATTGAACGTGCCGATCGTTTCGTCGTGCAGCGCCAGCGGCACCGTCAGCGAGCTCTTGGCTCCCGCGGCGCCTTCCAGGTACAGCGGATCTTCGGCCGTGTTCTCACACATGTAGCTCTTGCCGGTGGCGGCCACAAAGCCCGTCACGCCGTTGCCTTGCGGTTGGGCGAACAACTTGCGGTGCATCGCCTCGGGCTGCATGCCGACGGCCAACAGCGGCTTGAGTTCGCCGCTCTCGCGGTCCAGCAACCGAATCTCGACCACGTCGAAATTCAACAGGTCGTTGGTGTAGTGCAAGATGTTTGATTTGAGCAGCTCCACCCGTTCCTCGACCGACATCTGCCGCAATTCGTCGGGCTTCAGATCGGCCAGTTGGATGCCGGCGGCGTGAATGTCCGCCAGCTTTTGCTGCTGCAGCGTTTCGCGAGTGATGTCGCGAATGGTGACAATCAAATGCCGGGGGAGGTCGTCTCCCTCGTGCACGGGCATGGCATGCACGCGGTAGTACCGGTTGTCGCCGACCCGCAGCGTCGACGAGGTGGCCTGTCGCGTGTCGAGGGCCGAATGGAACGGGCAGTAGTCAGGCCCCAGGATTTCCGGACTGCCCAGCAGGGCGTAGAAGTTGGCGCCGGCAACTTCCGGCTTGCCGCTCCACTGGCGGACCTTCTCGTTGCCCCAAATCACCGTGTTCTCGGCGTCCAAGAGCACTACGCCGTCGGGCATCCCTTGCAGAATGCGTTCGTTCTGCAACAGACGCCCCACCTGGAAGGCGTCCTTAAGATGCGCCGAACAGACAAACACGCCGGCGAATTCCTCACGCGACAACCGGGCCAGCGCCCGAATCATGCTCTGGACGCTGACGGTCTCGAAGGACTCAGCCAGCCGATCGGACAAGGGGTCGCCTGATCCGCGGCAGTCAGTGACCACCAAGATTTTCGGCTTGACCGACAAGCGCCTGATCTCCGTTGCCGCGCCCAGTTTGCCCAGCGAATTCATTGGAATTATAGGAAGAAACATCTCGGCCAACAACTGATGCGCGCCATGGAATGCACGACGTTGAGCTGTTCAAAGCCCCTAGATGCGCAAGTTTGCCGCGGCCGTGTTATCATCCATCGGTCGGCGTTTTGCGCGGAATTGACCATCGTGTGGTCGATGCCGGTCCTCGTCGAAAGAGGGCTCCCTTCATGCCGCAGATTCCGCAACTTGGACAGTCAAAAGTCGTTCTGCCATTATTTCACGCGGTCAAAAACGGGTCGTACGCCCTCTTTGTCGCCGAAAGTTGGCGGCGGTCGCTAGGGCAGCGGGTCGCCGCCCTGTGCTGGCTTACGGCGAGCATTACGATGGCCGCCGACCCGCCCCTGCAGGTCGCCGTCGAACTGGGCGGCAGAGAGCTTCAGGGCCGCCTGGCCTTGGGCGCCGCAGAAGACGACTGGCAATTCCTTCCCGAAAATGGGGCGGCGACCGCGCTGGAGCACCTGGCTGAGATACGCTTTCCAGACCGTGTCTCGCTCCCTGCGCAGAAGGCCGGCTGGCGGCGAATCGACCTCTGGGGCGGCCAGACGGTCTTCGCCAGCCAGTTCGCCTGCCGGGAGAATCTGGCGATGATTCAGGGAGGGTTCTTCTCCGACGAGAATCGGGAAGTTCCGTTGGGGGTTCTGGCCGGCGTTCGATTGGATTTTACGGAGACCGACGTTGGACCAGCGCTGCCGCAGCCGCGCGACCTATCGGCATCGCGCCAAGTGGTGACCGACGAGGCCATTCTAATCGGCGGCGATTCGATGTTTGGCCGGCTCGAGACCCTCGATGATCGGTCCGCTACGTTCGAGTTTCCCTTCGGCCGCCGCCAGCTAAACCGCCGCGAAATGACCGCTCTTCGCTTTGCCCGTCGTTCGGTTGAGGTTCGCCACCAGATCGGGTGGCACGCCCGAATACATTTTGCGCCGCAGTTGTCGGAACAGCCTGCTGGCAGCAGACGACGGAGCATCGGCGCTCCGCCGGACGACCGTTCTGGTCCCTACGTAAACGCAGTGCTGCGGGCCCTTGGTCCGCAGAATCTAACCGTCGAGCATCCGTACCTGGGATTACTCCAGATTCCGCTCGATCGTGTCGCGCGGATCGAGCCATTTTTTCAGGGGCTCCGGTTGGAATTGGCGCCGTGGACGTCCCACCTGGGCAACCAGTTCATGCCCCATTTTGTGATCCACGAGCCACAGGAGACACTGGAACTGACTTTCAACCTGCCGCACGTACCGGAGGGGCAGGTGCAACTGGCCGTGGAGGCCACCGAGTTGGAGGCGGCCGACTCAGCCCGCTTTGCCCGGCAACTGGCGGCCGGCAACCTGAGGACGCAGGTCGGTTTCAATGGGCAGCCGCTGGGCGCCCTGAATCAACTGATCAACGCTTCGGGCCCGTCAACGCAGCGTCTTCGGCTCCCCCTGTCGCCTGGCGTAGTGCGCTCAGGATCCAATACGATTCGGGTCACGCAGACGGGCCAGCCCGACGATCCTCAAGAAAGGGACGACTGCTTGCTCGGCGGCTGGGCGTTGGAAGTTCAAACGGGGCCTTAGGTTGGGACGAGGACTGGCTCTCGTGCGGCGCCGCACTCTGTTTGCTTCGCGCCGTTCTGCTATAGTTTCGGCTTCGCGCCGTCCCTGAAACGCGCTCATTGGATCGCACAATCGAACGATAGGCCAGGCGCCCCATCGCACGCGGACTCGTCCCGCCATGTCCGAAGTTACGGGTTCCGTACTCAGCTATCCCGCGCGGATGTCCTTTCTGGGATATTTGTGCGTAATTTTTATCGGCGGTTTAGTGCTGGCACTGCCGATTTCGCACGCTCAGTCGGAGGCGCCCGTGCGGCTCTTGGATGCGATGTTTACCAGCACCAGCGCGGTATGCGTCACGGGGCTGACCGTCGTCGGCACCGGTTCGTCGTTTTCGCTCTTTGGTCAATTCGTCATCCTGGTCCTGATCCAAATCGGCGGCATCGGCATCGTCACCCTCACAACGCTGCTTACTTTGCGGTTGGGGGGCGGCCGCGGTCTGCGCAGCAGGCAGGCGATGATGGAAACGCTGGGTGCCGACGAACACACCGATGTGGGAACCTTGTTGCGTCGCGTGGTGGGGCTGACGCTGGCGGTCGAATTCGCGGGCGCCGCGCTGCTGGCGGCGCGCAACCTGTTGGACATGCCGTGGCCGTCGGCCCTGTGGCACGCCACGTTTCACTCCGTGGCCGCGTTTTGCAACGCTGGGTTTGCGATTCCCGACAACAACCTGATGAACTACCGCCAAGATTGGCCGACCAACCTGACCATCATGGGGTTGATTATTGTGGGCGGACTGGGATTTCCGGTGCTGATGGAAATGGGCCGCAATTACCGCCGCGGGCGGGGGCTGAATTGGGGACACCTGACGGTTCACGCCAAGGTGATGTTGATCGGCACGGCCCTGCTGCTCGTGGGCGGCACCGCGGCGATTTTGATGCTGGAATGGGACAATGTATTGCATGGCCTACCGTGGCATGAACGGCTGTTGGCCGCCAGTTTTCAGGCCGTCGTCCCCAGAACCGCCGGTTTCAATACCGTCGACATTGGGCAGCTTACCAACGCCACGCTGTTCATCATGGTGATCATGATGTTCATCGGCGCCGGGCCATGCTCCACCGGCGGCGGCTTTAAGGTAACCACGTTTATGACGATGGTCATGCGGGCTTGGACCACATTCATCGGCCGGCCACAGGTCCGCATCTTTCGTCGCACGATTCCCGGCGAGACCGTCGAGCGGGCCAACGCCGTGGCGCTCATGTTCGCGGTGATGGCCACGATTGCCCTGGTGTTTTTGTTGGTGCTAGAACAACACGACGCACCGCACCGCGAGGGTCAGGACGAGTTTCTCGACGCGCTGTTCGAGGTCGCTTCGGCCTTGGGAACGGTGGGGCTGAGCACCGGATTGACCCCCAACTTGACTGATCCGGGCAAAGTGATCGTGATCTTGCTGATGTTCATCGGCCGATTGGGGCCGATCGCGGTGGTCGTGGCGTTGTCGCGCGGCCGGCACGCCGAGCACTTCGAGTATCCAGAAGAGCGGCCGATGATCGGCTGA
>CAYWTU010000361.1:0-5015 GCA_964461275.1 uncultured Pirellulales bacterium
CCACAAATCACCCTGCCGACTCGCCTCGGCCAGCGCCAGTCCCCGCGCCAACCAATGCAACGAACAGGTCGCATCGGCGCAGGCGGCGTGTCCCACCCTACCGCGTGCGGCCCAGCGATTCCAACGGATGGAACCGGCTGCCCGTGAGTTTCTGCAACTGATCGCGCAGCGGACTGGCCTGCCGAATTCGCACGTCCACCGTCTCGTCGAACGTGCCGTGCCCTGGCACGCTCAACCGGCAATGCAGCAAGGCGTACGGCCCAACGTTCGTCTGCAAATCAGGATGCACAGCTTGAAACGGCAGCTTGAACATGATCCCCCGCGGCGTCATGCCGTCGGACCGAACGCGCCGAGTCCAACTGGCCAACCTGGTCAACGGCTGTGGCTGATGAATCACGCTGGGATAATTGCCCACCAGGTTAAACGACACATCGCCGCGGACCGCGAGCGAGTTGCCCACTTCATCCAGCGGCTGAAGGTATACGATGAGGCCGTCCGTCTGAACGTCGCCGTCCCAGTTCGCCGCCCTGGCGTCGACCAAGACGCTACGCACCCGCGGCACAACCGCTCGGCCCGTCTCGGACGTCAGGCCGCGGTCAGCCCAGGCTTCAAAGGTGGCTGTGAAGTGCTGCGCTGTGTCGGCCTCGCGCCGGGCGAGCGAACCCGGTTCTCGCTCGGTCCGACGTTTGGGGCGGGGAGCCGTAGTTTTTCTTTCGCCGCCGCCGGCGTTTGTTCGCGACGCCACAACCCGCTGCAGTTCGGAGACGGTCAGCGTCTGACCGTCGGCCGAAACGCTTTGCACGCTGCTCCAGCGCACCGGCCGCAAAACCCGCGCCCGCTCGCCGCCGAATCGCAGCCACAGCGTTTCGCCGTCGCTTTTCGGATCGACCACGGCCCTGAACACCCGGCCGCTTGGAACTTGAACCTCAATTTCCGTTTGGCCAGCTACGACCGATTCGAGCGGACCGGCCGCGCGGGCGGTAACCGGTGCGACGAACAGACAACTGAGCGCCGCAAACCATACTCTCCCCCAGGCAAGCCTGCGTAACGCGTTGATTTGTCGACTGATTTCAGCGCACATGCCGTCGCCCATTGCCAGAGAAAGGACCGAATAGCCAAGTCGTTTCTCTGCAACGCAAGGGGCGTACCGGCCACGACCGCGGCGCTAACGCCTTGGCGGCAACATCAACGGCCCAATGCACTTGCGCCCGCCGTCTGCGCCACTTGCCATGCCGCCATGTGGCCGCCACGCTACGGCCGTGTTGTCGATTGTCAACGTCTGGGGCAGCAAACGCCGTCGACAACTGGAAGAGCTCGAATGCGGCGGCGGATTGAAGCGCGGCTTACTTCGGCGCCGCCAACTGCAACGCCTTAAGTTCATCCCGGACGCCCGCCAGCTCGGGATCGATCGACAGTGCCCGTTCCAATCGCTGACTTGCCCGCAGCGGCTGACGCGCCCGCAGCCAAAGCCGACCAGCTTTGGCCCACCGCTGAGCGTCATTGGGGTCGAGCTCGGCTAGTGCGTCCAATTGCTCCGCGGCGCCGTACCAATCGAGCTGCCGTTCAAGGCATTCGGCCAGCATCCCGTGAACGTGCATCCGTCGCACGATGGCGTCGGGCAAGATGTCGCGGCTTTCGTGAAAAGAGCTCAGCGCACGCAACCGGTCCACCGCGGCGTTCAGTTTCTTTTCGGCAATCAGAATCCGCGCCTGCAACAGTTCACTGGTTTGCTCCAGAGCTTCAAGCTGGTGACGCGGCAAGAGCGCCCGCGTTTGACCCGATTGGCTCTGGAGGCGGTCCAACAGACGTTGCACCTCGGCCGTATCGCCCTGGTCCATGCACCAACCGGCCGCCTGCACGATCAACCACGGATCGTGCGGACAGTTTGTCATGCCTTGTCGCGCGACGGTCAGCGCCGTTGGCAGGTTGCGCTCGGCAGCGTGCGTCAGCGCCAGCCCCAGATAGCCGCGGGCATCGGTCGGCTTGAGCTTGACCAGCCGCTCATAGAGCGCCTTGGCCGCCCGCCAGAGCCGGTCGCGGCGAAACTGTCCGCCGGCCGCCAGCAGAATCTCGTCGTTGTCGGGCGACAATCGCAGCGCCGCGTCCAGGTCGTTATCGCTGCCGGGCAGGTTGAAGTGCGTCCGATAGGCGAACCGGGCCAAATGCGCCTGCGGATCCTGCGCATGAGCGGCCACGAACCGATCCAACACCTCGTCTGCACGCTGGGCCGCCTGGGCAGCCTGCTCCGGATCGGCCGCTGCGTAGTCCTGGGACCGGCGCAGCCAACCCGCCAGCCCCGCCGCCAGCGGCAGATCGTTGGGGTTCAGGCCATGCGCCGTTTCGAGCGTCTTGATCAGTTCCGGCGGCGCCAATTTCTCCTGGGCCTCGTGCCGGTGCGCCAGGACCAGCCCTTTGACGCGCCACGCCCGCGAGTTGTGCGGCGAACTTTCCAACGCCGCGTTGGCCAGCACCAAGGCCTCAAGCGCTTGCCCTACTTCCCAGTGCAACTCGGCCAACCGTAGCCGGGCCTCACCGCGGTACTCGCTGGCAGCCGCGGCGTTGCGGCGATACATTTCCAAAACCTGCCGTTTCTCGGTCAGGCTTTTCGCCTGCCGATCCATGGCCAAAGTCAGCTTCCAATGCACGTCCGCCCGCTCGGGAAACAAGCCCAGCACCTCGCGATAATGACCAACGGCCGCGGCGTCCTCGCCCGCATTCTCGTGTGATGCGGCCAAGGACAATAGTCGTTCGCAGGTGTGGCGAAGCTGATAGTGGCGCCAAACCATCGCCCCGGCAAGCAGCAGCACAGCCGCCGCCACCGAAAGCCAAATTCGCAGCCAAAGCACCTCCCGAATAGGCGCCGCCGGCGCCGGCAGCCGCGGTCCAGCCGTGAGCGGATTGCCGGGTGGCAATGGACCAGGCGGGTGGGGCGACACACCTGGCGGGCGCACAGGCGACTTCGTCAACGGATCGAGTAGCCGGTCGATCCAGTACCGCCACCCTCCGCTCCGGGCTGGCGGCAGGCCAGGAATCCTAACCGGCGGACCGTCATGCTGCTGATACCGTCGCACCATCCCCACACCACACCATGCCCACACCACGCTGGGCCCAGCACGCCTCACTGACCAGACCGCATTGACGCCCGCGGGAGGCAAACGACAACGCCTGCACGCGTCGATCATCGTGCAGGCGTTGGAAGAATCAAGAACTCAAACTCGACAAGGCGCCTAGGCGGCTCGACTGCGAACAATACGCAGACGTCGCTGCCAGATGGCCGCGGCGCCGATCAGGCCGCTCCAGACCAACAGGCTGCTCGGCTCGGGCACCACGTTGACCGTAAACGGAATGCTGTGCACCAGCCCATCGGCGTCCGCGACGTTGGCATACGCGGTATAGGTGCCCAGATTTCCGAAGATCGACAACAGTTGTGTCAGGCTCAGCGTTCCGCCAAGCAGCCCGCTCGTGAATTGGCTGGGGGTCGTCATGCCGGTCATAAAGCCATCGCCAACCTGCGAAGCTAGCGTGGCGGGCGAGGTGTCGAACTCGAACATCAGCGTCTCGTAAGACGGAATAAACTGATTGGCGGCCAAGTCCGCGTCGTCGAACGTGCCGGCAAAGGTATTGGAATAGTTCGGGTTGTTGGTCGAACTGGCGGCGATCGACGTCGGCCCGGTGTTCTGGGGCTGAATGTTGGCCGCGCTGGTCAAGATGGCCTGCGCCAGTAGGTCGGCGCCCAAATTGGCGGTCCCCGACAACGTCGCGGAGATATTTCCCGTTAGGTTGCCGACGATGTCCAGGTCGTTGATTCGGACGGTCCCGCTAGGCGTCGAAAGATTTTGTATTGCGATCGGCGTGGCGGGAACGGCGACGTTGGTCGTCTCGTTGATCGACAGGGGAAACTGGGCGCCCAGCGTGCCCGTCTGCAACATCGCCACCACGTCGTCGTAGTCAACGTTGGTTGTCGGCTCGTGCAGGATGCTGAACACGAAAGGCAACGTTTCGGTCAGATTGATACTCTCATTGATCGTGAACAAGTCGCCCGAGAACAGCGGGCCATTGAAGGCGTTGTTGAGCGTTGTCAGCGTGAGGCTGCCCCACGTTACTCTCAGATTTAAAGTGGCGCTGATCGATCCGGTAAGCGTGGCCACGAGATTGCCCGACACGGTGGTGCTGATCAAACCGCCGCCGTTGACCGACAAGTCCGCTACGGGGGAACCAACGGGATGCGATGCCTCCACAAAGTTGCTCACCGGTAAATTCGTAGCAAACGGAACGCTGGTCGAAAGCGCAAGGTTCTGCACCGAAACGGTTCGCACCGGGTCGAACGTGGCAGAGAAAGTCGATGTGTTCAGTACATTGAGACGCAGCGTCTGAAACAGCACCGTGCCCAGGTTGATGTTTCCGGTGCCGGTGCCGAAGATGCCGCCGCTGGTGGTCGCCGAGATGCCGATATTGCTCGTGGTGGCCAGCGAAGCGCCGCTGAACTGGGCGTTGACGAAGCTGCCGGTATTATTCGGATCGTCCCAGCGGCCATCCGTACCAGGAACGAGCCAGCCCAATGAACCCGGTGCCGCGTCAGTAGCGCTGTCATCGGCCGTGCCGGAAAGACTACCCGTCAAGCCGCTGCTGAAACTCGTGTTGGGAAGGTTTAGATTGACCTTGGACGTTGAGGTATTGACGTTCAGCGTCACCTGACCCGTGCGGTTCGTGAAGTCCAGAATATTCGTGTCGATGTCCACATCGGTAAAATTGGCCACGATGCTGCCGCCCGTGGCTTGAGCGCTGAGCGCCCCGCCGATCTTACCCGTCAGTGAATCGGGCCCACCGGTGCCGATGTTGAACGATTGCAGCAGCGGCGCGGCGCTGGCCTGGCTGGCGACCGCCAGCAGCGTTCCGACAAGCGCCAGCAAGAGCGCTTTGCCTTTGAGTCCGGCCGGTGCGCGAAGTCGAAACATAAAGACTTCTATGAAGGCTTGTTGTTGGTCAAGTGGTTTTGGGAAGCGGGAGCGGGGACA
>CAYWTU010000362.1:0-5010 GCA_964461275.1 uncultured Pirellulales bacterium
GGCGGGAACGGTCTCCGGGGCGCCGAAGGTGCGGGCGATGGAGATCATCGACGAACTGGAGCCGCATCGGCGCGGGCCGTATGCCGGGGCGGTCGGCTACGTCGATTTCAGCGGCAACATGGACACCTGCATTGCCCTGCGGACGCTGGTGGTCGCGGGCAACCAGGCCTATGTTCAAGCCGGCGCGGGTATCGTGGCGGACAGCGTGCCGGCCGAGGAATACCAGGAGACGCTCAACAAGGCCCGGGGACTGCTCAAGGCGATCGAGATCACTGAGGCGCGGATGGGCCCGAAGCAGTTGCCGGGTTGAGATTCGGGTGCCCCGCTGCGACGTTCCGAATATACTATCTTGATCGTTGCGTGCGCTGGTGCGTCGGCGGAATGCAAAAACACTGAGATGCAAAACTGGACCGGAACGAGGCGTACATGCGCGTAGCGGAGGCATATAGCGAGGGGAAGTTCGGCCTGTCGTTCGAACTGTTTCCTCCCAAAAACGAGGCGGGCGAAGCCGACCTGTTCGAGAACCTGCCCGAGCTGATGGCGTTTCGGCCCAGCTACGTCACCTGCACCTATGGGGCGGGAGGGTCGACGCGCGACAAGACACTCGACATCATCGGCCGCGTTCATCGCCAGTTTCACATCTCCGTCGCCTCGCATTTGACTTGCGTGCAATCGACGGTCGACCAATTGCGCTCATATCTAGACAGAGCGCGCGCAGCGGGCGTGGAGAACATCGTCGCGTTGCGAGGCGATCCGCCCAAAGGCGAAACCAGTTTTGAAGCGGTCGCCGGCGGCCTGCGGTACGCCAACGAATTGGTGGCGCTCATCCGGAGCGAGTTTTCCGACCTCGGCGTGGCGGTGGCCGGCTATCCGGAAAAGCACCAGGAGGCGCCTAATCTTGAAGTCGACCTGCAGAACCTGAAACGCAAGGTGGACAGCGGCGCCGACGTGGTCATGACCCAGTTGTTCTACGACAACCAGGACTTCCTTCGCTTTCGCCAGCGGTGCCAGGCGTTGGGGATTCGCGTGCCGATCGTGCCCGGCATTTTGCCCGTCACCAACTTGGCGCAAATCAAGCGCATTACCGCCTTGTGCGGCGCCCGCCTGCCGAACGACTTCTCGCAGGCCCTGGAACGGTTCGCCGACGACCCGCAGGGACAGATGCAAGTGGGGATCGAATTCGCCACCCGGCAGGTCCAAGAGTTGATCGACGCCGGCGTTCCGGGAATTCATTTTTACGTGCTCAACAAGAGCACGGCCACGGCCCAGGTCCTGCGCCACGTTGCCCGTCCCGGTGCGTAGCCCGGTTCGGAAAAAACGGGTAGGATAACCGCCATGAGCCAACCGGTGATCTCATCGTCGGACCGTGACACTTGTGGTCAGTTGCAAATCAGCCGGGCCGACGCCCAGATCATATTGGATGCGCTAAAGGCGCTGCTCAACATTCGCCGGTTCTCCTTCAAAGAGCCGGAACAGGATCCGCGGGCGTTGTACGCCGACGTCGCTGAAGCGCTCGAACACGTGCAGGCGGAGTTCGATCGCGCGTTCGGCAATCTACGGGCGACGGAGTAAGCCCCGCCCGCTTAAAACCTGCCCAGCGCGACGGATCATTCGTCCTCTTCATCGTCGTCGTAATCGCTGCGCTGATGACGACGCATGGCCTTCCGCTCGGCCTTGCTGAGCTTGTGCCGACCTTGCAGCGATTGGCTGGAATCGTAACGCGCTGCGCCTTCGCGCTGTGCCGTCACCTGTCCGCTCAGCGGGCCGCCCGAGCGGGCCGCGGGCGCGGCAGACTCTTGGCGGATGGTCGCCTTGCCGCCGTGCTCGCCGCCGGCGGCCGACCGTTTGGGTCTGCCGGCCGACCCACTGTCGTCACGGGCGCGCTTCAACCAACCGAACCACGACCGTTGCGGCGCAGCGGTTCTCGCGCCGGAGGCGTCCTCGCCGCGGCGGCGGGGCGGCGGCGATTCGGAACTGCGGCGACGGCGAGCCTTGGGCTTGCGCGGAGTGATCGCCCCCTCGGCCACAAGGATCAGGTATCGGGCGTGGAGCGTCATCGCCAACAGCAACAACACATCGCCCGTCATCTCGAGCCCCTCTTCCAACATCACGCCGCGGGCGCCGCTTTCGGGCCAGATCAGTTCCAACTGTGCAGCGACCGCAGTGGCGAAACAGGCGCCCGCCGCCACCAACACCGCTGATGAAACGCGGTACAGCCGCATGTCCCAGATCAACCTCAGCCCGACGGCCCCCAACACCACGCCGTAGCAAATCACCCACCACAACGAACCATCGCCGTGCAGGCGCTGGCCGGTTTGTTGGCTCATCAACTCCTTGAAGCCCTCGTGCAAGCTGGCCGACTCGTCGAGGCTCATGAACGCCCAGCACACCGCGGCCCACAGCCACACGCGGTAGTGGCCGTGGTAAGCGTCGGGCTGTTGCCTACGGATGCCGTAGACGATCCAGGTCATGCCAGCGGTGATGAGCAAGATGGTGCTGGATAGCCAGACCGCCAGCCCCCCTTCGCCGTCCAGATCGAACGCCGCGACGCGGCCATCCGTGGTCGCGGGAGCCAGCTTCGGCATGTAGAAGTAGAGCGCTTCGAGGCCGGCAATGAGCAGCGCGGCCAACGTCAGCCAAGCGGCGATCGCCAGCCAGCCTCGGGGGACCAGGTCGTTGATGCGACGCGACTTGAGCGACATCCGTGGCCCTTTGGCGCCGTCTTCCGCGCGGCGACGGCGGCCGCCATCCTCGGGCGCATCGGCGGACGCGGTCGTGCCGATCACCTCTTCGGTGAGTACACGGCGACGGCGGTCGTCCAAATGGCCGGAACGATTTGAGAGCATCGACATACGAGATTGGCGGATGATAGCCCAGGGCCGGGCGCCGCACCAAGACAGAAGTGACCTGCTTGCAGGCCGCCGCCCCCGATCGCTAGCCGGCGTCGAGAAGGTATGGGGGGCTGACGGTCCACGGCGGTCCCTCGCCATGGTCGAGGCAGATGTTCATTGTTTCGGCGTAAGCCCGGTCTTGACTCTATCGGCTGCCGGCTAAGCCCGGCCAGATTGCCAGGTTTGACGCCCCGGCCTCGCTCCCAGGCCCATCGCGGTGATTCCCTAGCGTCGCAGCGCCCCCTGCCTTGCCAACCGGGGTCCAATTCCTAGAATGGTGACTTTCCCGGCCCGCCCGGAGCGCCCTCTGGGCGTTCGGGCTGACACTCTAACTTGCCGCGGGCACGGACGTTATGAGCCCAGTTTCAATAGCCGCCTACATCCTGTTGTTCGCTTGCGCCAGTTGTGGCTTCTTGTTTGTGCACTTGCTGATCGGCCGACTGCTGCGTCCGAACCTGCCCAATCCGGAAAAACAGGCGATCTACGAATGCGGCGAACCAACCATTGGTTCGGCGTTCGTGCAATTCGACCTGCGATTTTACGTCGTCGCGTTGTTGTTCATCATCTTCGACGTGGAAGTGGCGTTTTTCTTTCCCTGGGCGACCGTGTTCGGCAAGGCAACGCATCTGACCGATCCAGCGGTTCCCAAGGTCGTGGTGGCGCAGACGGCGGACGGCGCCCCGGCCCTGTCGCCGATGGTGCAAGCGAAACTGACCGAGTTGGGGGTGCCGGCGGCGGCGATGCCGGTTCCCGATCCCAGCCTAAGCCCCGCGGAGAATCAACAGGCCGTGGTCGACCTGGGACGGCAGTTAGCGGCGATGTCCTTTGCCGACATTCTGGTGTTCTTTGCCGTGTTGCTGGTGGGATTTGCCTACGTCTGGAAGCGGGGCGACCTGGATTGGGTCCGTGCCGTCAGCAAGGAGCGGGCGCTGGCGCCTCCGGGGGGCGGCAAATCGGGGCCGGCCCGCGATGAGCAGCCGGTGTTGGCGGCTTAGTCGACGGTATCCTAAAGGTGCGGATGACAACTGGGAGCGGCGGATGAGCGGAGCGAATTTGGTCGATCGACTGAAGCAGAAGTTTCCGCAGGGCGTAACCGGCGCCGAGTTGGCGGCGATCGACCCTTGGATTGAAATCGCTCCCGACGCGCTGCTCGCGGTCTGCAAATTCCTCCGCGACGATCCGCAGACGCGGTTTGACATGCTGAGCAACATAACGGTAGTGGACTACTGCGAGCCCGACGCCAAAAAGGCGGCCAAGGTCTCCTGGCAGCCGCATTTGGAGGTGGTGTATCACCTCTGGAGCGTGCCACTCAAGCGGAGCCTGGTGGTCAAGGTCATGCTGCCGCGTTGGCAGGACGACGTGCCTGGTCGACTTCCCGAGCTTGCCAGCGTGGCGGGCGTGTGGCCGACCGCCAATTGGCACGAACGCGAGGCGTTCGACCTGTCGGGAGTGAATTTTACGGGCCACCCCGACCTGCGGCGGATTTTGTGTGCGGAAGACTGGGTCGGGCATCCGCTTCGCAAAGACTATGAAATGCCGCTGGAGTACCACGGCATCCGCGGCCGCTGACGCGGGCCGCCAATACTTCAGGACACGGCACGACGCACTAACGCACGACAGATTTCAGCGACATGGCAACCCAACTAGACGATCCCCGGGTCATTGAGTTCGACGTACGCACGGACGAGATGCTGGTCAACATGGGCCCGCAGCACCCCAGCACGCACGGCGTGCTGCGGTTGGTGCTGCGGACCGATGGTGAGATCGTGTCGGAGGTAATTCCGCACGTCGGCTATTTGCATCGCTGCGCCGAGAAGATCGGTGAGAATCTGACGCCCCGACAATGGATTCCGTACACCGACCGGATGGATTATTTGGCCGGAATGAACATGAATCTGGGTTGGGCCCTGACGGTGGAAAAGCTGATGGGCCTGGAGTTGCCGGAAAAAGCCAAGCATCTGCGGGTGATTATTTCCGAGCTGGGCCGAATCGCCAGCCACCTGGTCGGCATGGGCACCTATGGCCTGGACCTGGGGACGTTTAGTCCATTTTTGTACGCGTTTCGCGAGCGCGAAAAGATCTTAGACCTATTCGAAGAAGTTTGCGGCGCTCGGTTGAC
>CAYWTU010000363.1:0-5002 GCA_964461275.1 uncultured Pirellulales bacterium
GGGCCGGCATCCAAGATCGCTACGAACTGGCCTGGCAAGGCGATGGCGGCCGATTCTGTACGGCGTTGGAGTCGGCCGGAATGACCATCACCGCCCGTCCTCGCGTCGAAGAGGCCCGGGTCGCCGCGCCACCCGGCCTTCAGATCCGCACGTTGTTTCAACTGGCCCGCGATGCCGGTGTGGTATTGACCCATTTAAAGCAAGAAGAAGAGAACCTGGAACAGTTGTTCCTCCGCGTGACGGAAAAGGCCCCCGCCGCAGCGGTCCACCCGTAGCCAAAGTCGCCAGACTTGGGTCGAAGTGCGGGAAAAACAGAACACTGGTGAGTTCTGCCCCCAGGAGAAGTCCATGTCCGATCAGTTCCGCAACCGTCGCCAGTTCGCGCAAGACGCCTTGAGCGGCCTGCTGGCCTATTCGCTGTTGGACGCCGTGCTCTCCACCGATGCGCTCGCCGACGAAATCAAACCGACGACCGCCAAGTGGCTCAAACAGGTCAACGACCTGGCGCACGACTTGAAGGACGCGCGGCTGGAGCAAACCATCTGGCAGACGAAAATCGAAGAATTGTTCCACGAGGTCGATCTGCCCGACCTGTTGCGCATGATCGACTTCGACGCGCTGACCAAGAACATCAAACACGTGGACCAAGGGGCCCTGAGCCTGAGCTTTCGATTCGCCAACGCCCCCGGCGGACCGGAGAAGCTGGTCTTCGGCCGGCAGATTTTTGCCCTCAAAGAGGGGCGCTCGGTCGTGCCGCACGGACACCGCAACATGGCCACGGCGTTCTTAATCTTGCAGGGCGAACTCCGCGGTCGGCATTACGACCGCTTGGCGGACGAGCCGCAGCACTACATTATTCGGCCCACGATTGATCGCAGCTTCGCGCCCGGCGGCTGTTCGACCATTTCCGACCATAAGGACAACGTCCACTGGTTCCAGGCGCTCTCCCCGACGGCGTACATTCTGAACATCCATGTGCTGGATGTGAGCCCCGGCCAGTCGCAGCCCACCGGCCGGCTGTATCTCGATCCAGAAGGGGAGAAACTGTCCGATGGCACGATCCGCGCCCGGCGGATCGGTTATCAAGAAGCCAATCGCCGGTTCGGATAGATCGCCGCTCCTTCACCCTGCGGTGGCTGGCCTTGTCGGAAACGGGTAACTTGGAACCACAGCCGCGGGGAACCGGGGCTTTGTCGCTCCGTTCGCCTGCTTGGCAAGGTACTCTATTGTGACGATACAAAGGAGCCAAGTCATGTTCACTGGCGCGCGTCTTTCGTGTCGTGCCCGCCCCATCGCGGCGGGCTTGTGCTTGATCATGTTGGCATGCGCGGGTTGCGGGCCGGTGAGTTCTACGCGGCCGTATGCGCCCGCGGTCGATGCCGTTAGCGAGGGCTATCGCGGACCCACGGAAGAACGCTGGCGGGCGACGGCCTACGTTCGCGTGCGGACCGAACGGCCCAGGGTGCTCGACGACCCCCAAGCCGAAAAGGCCGTGCCGTTCGATCAGTTGATGCAAACCCAGTTGGCGATATTGCAAAGCCCCGTCGTGCTCCAGCGCGTTGCGTCCGATCCGGAGCTGTCGCAGGTGGCCGAACGAAGTGGATTGAAAAACCCGTTGGCCTGGCTCACCCAGCATACGCACGTGGCTCAGGTGAGCAACTCTGAGTTGGTGACGATCAGCTTCGACGCCCTGACCGAGATCGACGCGGCGCTGGTGACCAACAAGATCGTCGACTCGTACGTAGAGATTGCCAGCGACATTGCGGCCCACGAGCTGCAACAGCTTGTCGACCTCTTGGACAAGGAAATGGATCGCCGCACGCGGGAGCTCGAGCGGCTGCGACGGAGCGTGCGGGCGCTGGTCAAAATGACGGAGAGGGACGAGTACATTCCCAGTTCTCGCATCAAGGCGGCCGAGGAATTGCCGGTCGAGGATCGTCCGCTCGTGCACCTCCGCAAGCTGCTCAACGAGACGAAACGCCAGCGTGTGGCCTTGGAGTCGAGAGTCGAAGCGATCAAACAAAGACTCGATCCCAAGGAAATCCATCTGGACCCGGCCGAAGTTGAGACCCTGGTCGACGGAGACGCGGGACTCACGGAGCTGAACGCCAAGCTGGTCGAGACACAACGCGAGCAGCAGGCCGCCGCCGCGGCCGCGGCGGAACTCCCCTCCAGCGTAGCCAAGACACTGCAGGATCGCGCCGCGGAACTCGAACAGCAAATCTCCCAGCGGCGGCAGGAACTGGAGGAGCGCATCCTCCGCAATCTTGCCAAGGCCGAGGAATTCGGACGCGAAAGTCTAGTTGGTGATCTCAAGCTGGAAATTGAAGCCAAAAAGAACCTGGAGACTCAACTCACAACGACAATCGAAGAGTCGATCAAGGAAATCGAAAAGCAGAACAACCACGCGCTCGACCTGGAGTTCCTGCGGCAGCACCTGGAGCGCTCGGAGGAAACCTTCAAACAGATCGCCAACCGGGCCGAGGCGCTCAAGACCAACATGCGGGCGCCGGACCGCGTGAGCGAGTTCGCGCGGGCGGACGCGGCACAGGCCGTCAAGGTCCGCGTCCCAAGGGCGTAGGGCGGCGTGCCGCCGACACGTTGTTTCTGGCCCCAGGCGAGCGACGGGCATTAGCCCGTTGTTTCTGGCCCCCGGCGAGCGACGGGCGTTAGCTTGTTGTTTCTGGCCTCGCACGCAATCGCTGGTTGATCCGCTAATCTCACGAATCATGCGAGTGCCGGCGCTTGTCAGGTGTCCCGCTGTGCGCTTACGCTACAGCCAAACGGCCCTGCTGGATTTCCTCCCATGCCCGAACTCGATCATTGGCAACCGGTTGTTGCCGCGGCAAAGGTCGGCAAATTGCCCGTCGGCGTGAAGCTGGCCGGGCGCGAAATCTGCTTGTTCCGCACCGTCGACGGCGCCTTGGGAGCCCTCGACGACTGCTGTCCGCACCGTCGCATGAGGCTCAGTGCCGGCACGGTCGAAGGCCAACGGCTTCGTTGCACCTACCATGGCTGGACCTATGACACGGCCGGCAACGGCGAGAGCCCCGGCACGCCCAAGCTGCACGCCTGCGCGCCGGGCTACGATGTTCGCGAGGAGTACGGCGCCGTGTGGGTCCGCTCACGCGGATCGGCGGCCGAGTTTCCCCGCATGGACGTGACCGGCTACACCTACGCCGGCACGCTGTGGCACACCGCGCCCGTGCCGTTGGAAGTGGTGCTCGACAACTTCACCGAAGTCGAACACACGCCCACCACGCACGCCCTCTTGGGCTACGAGATTGAGCGGATGGCCGAAGTGGTGACCGAGGTGGAAAGCTCGCCCGACACGGTTCGCGTGTACAACGCCGGGCCGCAGAAAAAGCTCTCGCCCGTCATCGAGCTCATGTTCGGCGTCCGCAGCGGCGACAAATTCGTCGATGATTGGACGACGCGGTTCGATCCGGTGCACGCCGTGTACGAGCAGTATTGGTGTGACGCCAAGACCGACCGTGAAATCGGTGTCCGCTGGCGAAACATCGTGTTCTTCACCCCTCTCGACGAGACCAGCACCACGCTGGCCACCTTCGCGTTCTTCAAGACGCCGTCCGACTTCGGCTGGCGCAACTGGTTGCTCTACAAGCCGGCCATGCTCAAGCTGGTCGATCGCGAGGTGCGGCTGGACATGGAAATGCTCGATCGGCTGGCCGACAAGCGGCCCGACATCGAGGGGTTGAAATTAAGCCGGTTCGACAAGGTGCTGGGATTGCACCGCGAACGGATCGAGCGGATCTACCGCGGGCGGGGCTGAGACCAGTCGGTAGCCGAAGTCGCCCGAGCTTGGCCGAACCGGTGAACGCCATGCCAACGGGCGAGCGACGGGCGTAAGCCCACTGTTTCGCACGGCGGCAAAGCGCCGCCGCTACGACGTGTAACCATAGTCGCCAGACTTTGGCCGGCCGCGAGTAAGACCGAATCGGCCTGTCCAGATCGAGTTTAACGATCCGGCAATCTCTCCCGCCTTAGCCGCCAGGCGCCAATTCGGTTCTTCGTGTCGTTCGGCCGGCAGACCTTGCCGCTGTTGCGCCATTTAACCCGTCTTCATGCGCAGGTTGCGGACTCGGCGTTCTCTGGACCGATAGACGCTAGTAGGTCGGTAGGTCTGCCGGCGCGGGTTCCGCCTGCGCCCGGAACGAACCGTCCTCGCACGCCCTCACCGCAGCCTCCTTTCTACCCCCGGCCCTCCCTATGTCGCTGCCCGCCGCTCGTATGGCCCACTGGTCGTGTGTCCGGATGCTGGCACTGGCGGCAAGTTGTTTGGCGCCCACCATGGTCGCGGCGCAGAGCGTGCCCGAAATTCGGTCCACGCGGGTGCTTGACCTCCAGGGGTTGCCTTACGCCACCAAGCGGCCGGTGGTGACCAGCGTGGCGATGAACCCCGACCACACACTTTTGGCCACGGCCGGCGACGACCATGTGGTTCGCCTCTGGAACGCCACGAACTCGACGGCCGTCAACGAGCTGGTGGGGCACCGCGATTGGGTTCGCGCCGCCGTCTTCAGTCCCGAAGGGCAGCACCTGGCCACGGCCGGCGATGACCACACGGTGCGGATTTGGGACTTGCAACAAAACAAGCAGGCCCGTTTGTTTGGCGATCACCCGTTGACGGTTTATACGCTGGCCTACAGCGGCGACGGAAAATGGCTGGCGGCCGCCGGTTTCGACCGTCGTGTTTCAGTCTACGACGTGCAACGCGGGACGCGGTCGCGAACGCTGGACACCAATAGCGCCGACATCCGCAGCGTCGCCTTCTCGCCCGACAACTCCCGGCTGGCGGCGGTGGGGCGCGACGGCAAACTCCGCGTCTGGCAGATGGCCGACGGCAAGCTCGTTCGGCAGATCGACGCCTCGAAGCAACGCCTGCGGGCGGTGGCCTGGTCGCCGGACGGCGCCCAAATTGCCACCGCCGGCGAGGGACCGGAGATCTCGGTCTGGGAACTGGCCACCGGTTCGCCCGAAC
>CAYWTU010000364.1:0-5000 GCA_964461275.1 uncultured Pirellulales bacterium
GATGTTCGGCGAGCTAATCATCATGATCGTTTACTTACCGATCCTGACGCTCGAAGGGATCGAGGGCAAGATGTTCCGGCCGATGGCGCTGACGGTCATCTTCGCCCTGATGGGTTCGATGGTTTTGTCGCTGACGTTGATGCCAGTGCTGGCAAGCCTGATTCTGCCACGCCGCATCGAAGAGCGCGAGCCGCTGCTCATGCGGCTGGCGCACGCGATCCACAACCCGGTGCTGCGGTTCTCGATGCACCACAAGGGGCCGATCATGGCCTTCGCCGCCCTGGTGCTGTTTGTGGCCTACGTGCTGATCGCTCCCAACCTGGGTTCGGAATTCATCCCGCGACTTTCGGAAGGCGCGGTCGCCATCAGCATCGTGCGACTAACGGGGACCGGCCTGGAAGAGTCCGTGGAATTCAACACACGGATGGAACAGGCCTTGTTGACCGAGTTTCCCGATGAGGTCGAACATGCCTGGAGCCGAATCGGCACGGCCGAAATCGCCACCGATCCGATGGGGGTGGAGCTGACCGACATGTTCATCACGCTCAAGCCGCGCGAACACTGGAAGAAGGCGAAGACGCAGGCCGAGTTGACCGAGCTATTTGATCGGCATCTGCGCGACTTGCCCGGACAGCGGTTGGTGTTCTTGCAGCCCATTGAGATGCGGATGAACGAGATGGTCTCCGGCACGCGCGGCGACGTGGCGGTGAAACTGTTCGGGGACGATCTGACGGTGCTGGCCGCCAAGGGCAAGGAGATCGAAGCGATCATGACCTCGATCGCGGGCAGCGCGGACGTATCGGCCGAGCAGATCACCGGTCAGCCGGTCCTCGAAATCAAACTCGATCAACAGCAACTGGCGCGCTACGGAGTGCCGGTCAAGACGGTGACGGACGTGATCGAGTCGATCGGCAGTCTGCCGTTGGGTGAAGTCATTGAGGGCCAGTTGCGCTTTCCGCTTGTGGCGCGTTTGCCGGAGGAATTCCGCACTGGCACCGAAGGCATTGGCGCGATTCTGATTCCCACCGCGGCGGGTGAACGGCTGCCCCTGAGCCGCCTGGCGTCGATTCGCGTGGTCGAAGGACCGTCGACGATCACCCGCGAATGGGGCCAGCGCCGGATCAACGTGACGGTCAACGTCCGCGGTCGCGATGTGGGCAGCTTCGTGGCCGAGGCGCAGCAAAAGATCCGCGACCGCTTGCAGCTTCCACCGGGCCGGTATTTCTTGCAGTTCGGCGGGCAGTTCGAGCATTTGCAGCAAGCCCGACGACGCCTGCTGATCGTGGTCCCCTTGGCAGGCGTGCTAATCTTTGCCCTGCTGTACTTAACTTACAACAACCTGATCGACGCGCTCCGCGTGTTTACGGGAGTGCCGTTTGGCTGGGTCGGGGGGATCTTCGCGCTCTGGGTCCGCGACATGCCGTTTTCGATCTCGGCCGCCGTGGGATTTATCGCCTTGTCGGGCGTGGCCGTGCTGGACGACATGATCCTGGTGTCCTACGTGCGGCAACTGCGCCGTCAAGGGCGGTCGCTGGAGGACGCCGTGCAGGAGGCTGCCGTGACGCGACTGCGCCCCGTGCTGATGACGACGCTGGTGGCGAGCCTGGGCTTTTTGCCGATGGCGGTCAGCACGGGCGTGGGGGCCGAAGTGCAGCGGCCTTTGGCCACGGTCGTGATTGGCGGCGTGATCGGCGCCATGATTATGTCGCTGCTCGTGCTCCGCGTTCTCTATCTGGTCTTCAATTCTCCCCTGGATCGCGACGAGCTTCCGATCGCCGACGAGGAAGCCGAGCATTATCAGGAAGAAGCTCTGTCCGTCTGAAACTACTTTCCAAGGAGTCTATGTATGCTGCGAATGTCCTCGCACCTGTTCGTGTTGACTTGCCTGGCCTTGCCGATTTGCGCCGGTTGCTCGAAGTCTGAATCGACCCCAGCGGTTGAAAACACTTCCAGCCACACGGACAGCGGCCACAGCCACGATGGCTGGTGGTGCAACGAGCACGGCGTGCCGGAAGAAATCTGCGCGCAATGCGACACCAAGCAGGTGGCGCAGTTCAAGGCCAAGGGCGATTGGTGCGACAAGCACGACCGTCCCGACTCCCAGTGCTTTGTTTGCCACCCCGAGCACGAGGCCAAGTTCGCTGCCCAATACGAAGCGAAGTACGGTCAGCAGCCCCCCAAGCCGACCGAAGACGGGCACGATCACGGGGCCGAGGAGGACCATTCGCCGGACAAATCTTGATCGCCCTCGCAGTAACAGCGGGCACGATGCCCGCGTTGTCACATTGCGTCCCTCACGAAAGGAATCGCCATGAAACGCAGAAGTTATTGGATTGTCGGTCCAACGGCGGTGGCTTTGTTGGCCATGCTGATGGCGCCGATCAAGGCGCAGCAGTCTACGCGCTCGCCCGGAGAGCAGGCGCTCGATCAAGCGGCCGAGGACGGCACGTTTGCCTTCTTGTTGATTTGCAAGACGAAGGATGCGGCCAGCCAGGCCATGAGCAAGGCGTTGCAAAGCGGCCTTGCCAACAGGACCGAGCCGACCGTCGTCGTGACGGTGCTGGCCAGCGATCCCCGCGAAG
Organism: uncultured Pirellulales bacterium; assembly: GCA_964461275.1. Taxonomy (GTDB): domain Bacteria; phylum Planctomycetota; class Planctomycetia; order Pirellulales; family CAYNRE01; genus CAYWTU01. Next base: position 2,583 of record CAYWTU010000364.1, read on the forward strand.
CAGCGCTCGTGGAACGTTTCGGGGTCTCGCGCGCTCCGTTGCCGATGGCGCTCGCGGTTGCTCCCAATGGCGCCATCACGGGCGTGTTTCACCAACAGATCACGCCCCAGGCCATCGACCAGGCGCTCGTCACGCCAACCATGACCCGCTGCATGAAATCATTGCAAGACGGGAAGCTGGTGCTGGTGTGCGTCAAGTCGTCGGCGGACGCCTCGACACCCAAGGCCGTCGCCGACTTCGGAACGGACGAACACTTTCGAGATCGGGTGCGCTTTGAGTCGTTCGTCGCCACCGACCCGGCAGAGCGCAAGTTCCTCGACGAGATGGAACTTGATCCCGCCTCGGTCGCCACGGCGACGACCATCTTGTTGGCGCCGCCCGGCGTACTGGTTGGAAAGTTCTCGGCGGACACTTCGTTCGACACGATCGCCGCGGAGCTTGCCAAGGCCGGAAAGTGCTGCGATGACCCCAACTGCAAGCACCACCCCACGGCCGGCGCTGCGCCGAAGTCGACCGCCAAGACCACGCCTGCCCCCAATTCCAAGCGGAGGAAATAGCCATGAATTTGCGCACCTTAGTTTGGCGCGAAATCCGGGAACGGCCGGCCAGTCTGCTGACCAGCACCCTGGCGATCGCTTTGGGTGTCGCCGCGCTCGTCGGCATCCGGCACGTCACCGTCTTTTCGCAGGAGCGCGTGGGACAACAACTCGAAGACTTGGGCGCGAACGTCCTAGTAATTCCCAAGTCGTCGACGCTGCAAGACTACTACTCGGCGGACCAATCCGGGGCGACGCTGCCGGAATCGCATGCGTCGTCGATCTTGCTCGCCAACCTGTCGGGCGTCGAGCGATTATCGCCCAAGTTGTGCGTTCCGGCGCAACTTGGAGAGCGCAGCATCACCTTGACGGGCATCTTGCCGCAGAGCGAGTTCCAGTCGAAGGCGGCGTGGCAGACCGTCACCTTGTTCAGCAACAAGCACAGCGGCTGCAAGAAAGCGGCGCAGGGACCGCGGACCTACGACGGCGAACCAACGTCGCTCGCCACGCAACGAACCATCGACCAACTCAAGGACGATGAGGCCGTGGTGGGCGCCGATGTAGCGCAGCTCGACGGAATTCGCGCGGGCGAAACCGTCGAACTGTTGGGACACTCGTTCCGCATTTTGGCCGTGCTTCCCGCCACCGGCACGGTGGATGACAGTCGCGTCTTCGCGCACCTACATACGGTGCAGCGGCTGGCCAATGCGGGCGAGGTCGTCAGCGCGATCGAGGTGATGAGTTGCTGCGAAGACGCGGCCGGTCAGCTTGTTCCGAATCTGGCCAAGCTGCTTCCCGACGCCAAGGTGGTCACGATCTCGCAAGTCGTGGCCACACAGGTGGGCGTCAACCAGTTGCTCAACAAGATGTCGCTGCTCGTCATCGGCATCTTGGCCGTCGTGGGCGGCGCTGGCGTGGCCAATACGATCGCTGGCAACGTGCGTGAACGGCGAAAAGAGATTGGCACCTTGATGGCGATCGGCGCAACGCCCGGCTTCGTCACACGGCTATTTTTATCGAAGGCCTGGTTCCTGGGGCTGATCGGCGCGATCAGCGGCAGCCTGGCGGGAGTCGTCGTTGCCGTAGCCATCGGCCCTCAATGGGTCGGTGTGCCGGTCGTGCCATTGTCTGGGCTGATGGCGTCCGCAGTTGGCGTGGCGCTGCTGGTCACCACGGTGGCCGCTTATTGGCCCGCGCGTGCGGCCGCCAAACTCGATCCCTGCTGTTGTTTTCAGGAGGTCTAATCCATGTTTCGCTTGCAAGATATCCGGAAGTCGTACCGACGCCGTCAAGAAGAAGTTCTCGCCCTCCGCATTGACGCCCTGGAGATCAGGGCGGGCGAACACGTCGCGGTTGTTGGTCCCAGCGGCAGCGGGAAAACCACCTTGTTGTCGATCCTGGGCGGTATGTTGTCGCCCGACAGCGGCCAAGTGTGGCTGGGAGAAGTTTCGTTGTTCGATCTGCCTGCCGCCGAACGCACGGCCCTGCGTCGCCAGACGATCGGGTTCGTGTTTCAGACGTTCAATCTGATTCCCTACCTCACGGCATTGGAGAACGTGCAAGTGCCGCTGCACCTGGCGGGTGAATCGCCAGCCCGGCAACGCGAGCGCGCGGTGGAACTTCTGGAGGGCGTGGGGCTTGGCAATCGGCTGGAACACAAGCCGAGCGAACTGAGCACCGGGCAGCAGCAGCGCGTCGCCTTGGCGCGAACGCTGGCCAATAACCCACGCGTGATTTTAGCCGACGAACCAACCGGCAACCTCGACCCGGAAAGCCGCGAGCACGTGCTGAGCATGTTGGACGCGTTTGTACGCGAAGGCCGCACGGTCATCGTTGTCACTCACGATCCGTCCGCGGCGCAACGGGCGCAGCGAACGATCAC
>CAYWTU010000365.1:0-4979 GCA_964461275.1 uncultured Pirellulales bacterium
CGCTGATTCGCCAGACCTCTTCTTCGCGGTCCTCGTTCATGTAACCGTTGTATTGGAACTCCAGGCGATGCTTTTCCAGCCGGCGGTTGTAGACGTCCTTTTGCGTACGGTTTGCGTCTCGAACGATGACGCGACCCAGCCCGCCGAGTTTGGGCGGCGCGGGCGGCTTGGGCGAGAACGTGGCGCCCGACAGGGCGCTCCCCACGTCCGGCAACTCCACGACCTTCGCCTGCACGACGCGCAGCAGCGCGATTTTGTCGGCCATGTTCAGCGGACAATCGTGCTTGTTGAACCGCAGCACCACTTCCATGGGAATGAGCGGCCCGAGCTTGCCTTCGAGCCAGATGTAGCTCTGGCGGATGTCCGAACTTTTCTGGAAGAAATTGAGCAACTTGACGCTGGTGCGCGAGTATTGAATGCCCCAGGCGGCGGTCGCCAACACGGCGAAACAGACGGCGCTGACCAGCAGGTTGTGCCGCAGGATCGCCTCGCCGACCTTGCGCCACCAATCGCTCGTGAGGGCCTCGGACGCGGCGGTCCGTTCATGGTGCCGCGCCGCCTCCAGCGGCTGTACGGGAAATCTGTCGAGCACGGCCGGCATATAGAAGAACAGCACGATAGTGGCCACCAGCACGCCGATCGCCGAGTAAACGCCGAACATCTGAATCGGCACCAGCTCGCTGATCGCCAAGGAGAACAGGCCGAAGGCGGTGGTGATCGAGGCCAAGGTCAGCGGCAACCAGGCGTGTTTGACCGCTTGCATGCTGGCGCCGTAGACGCCGTTTTCATGCACCGCTTCGCGATAGTAGTTGGCCAGATGGATGGCGCCCGAGATGGCCGCCACGTAAACCAGCGACGGCATGGTCAGCAAAATCGAATTCATCTGAGCGCCGGTGTACCAAACGACGGCCAGACTGGCCGCCGCGCTGTACACGCCGGCAAAGAAGACCATCAGCATCAGCTTGAAGCTGCGCAGACACCACCAAGAGATAAACACGCCAACCACGCCCGTGACGACCGCCAAGCGCATCAGGCTGTTCTCGCCGGCCTTGTCAAGCTCGACATTGTCGACCGGCGGGCCGCCCATCCGAATCGCGGATTCGGGGATGGCGCACTCCTTGGTGGCGACTTGCAAAATGTGTTCCAACGTCTTGCGCTGGTTCTGCTCGCCCTCCTCCGTCAGCGTCAACAGGGCACACGTGTGCTGGCCGTCGGGACCGATCAGCGCCTGATGCAAGCGGGCCATTGCCTCCTGGCGCGGCAGGTTGTTGGGCGAGGCCATCAGGTCTTCTAGCACGCTGCGGCCGGTCACCACCCGGGCGAAATAGCGTGGTTCGTTCTCCGGGCGTTTGACCCCCGGCGAGGGCACTAGTTTCTCCGCTAACAGCGGCAGCCGCGGGTCGTCCAGCGTGCAGCCTTCCCAACTGAGAAGCACGAACTGCCCGCCGGCGAAGTGCTTGAGAAACCAATTGAAGTCCCGCGTCTCATTGTATTGAGCGGGAAGCCATTCCTTGACTTCGTTGCGATTGGTGCGCAACGCCCGTATCGCCCCGCCGAACACGCCGGGCATGCAGAACACCACAAGGGTCAGGATCAACAGGCTCCAGCGAGTGTAGAACGGGACGGGCTTCATGGAAAATTGGGCTCTCCGCATCCCGAGACGCCGACGAGTCACGCTACATTGGGCCCGCGATGGTCGACGGTCGAACCCGGCAACCGAGGCACTCAATGGTTAGTGAATCTTACCAGCGTCCAGCAGGCGATTGCTGCGCAGATGCATTGGCAGTGACCGGCTCAGCGGCATCCCGTGCCGCCGGCCCTCCGCGCAGAATCCTAATAAGGTAATCGGGTTACGAGAGGGCGTCCATCGACCATCCCGTATGGGCCCGCTACACCTCCACAAGCGGCAACGCGCAATCGACACGACGCGCAGCGTTTTGCCGAATGGTAAGGTACGCCTGACCGATGTGCCTTGCGTGGCCTTCCCAATTGACCGCCCGGGGAGGTGTAACAGCGCCCCAATAGCCTTCCGGCGTTTCGGGATCAAGGATGTTACACTTGCACGCGTCGGCCCCATTCCGCGACCGGCGCCTGTGTCTTTTGGTTGATCCGTCGCCATGTCCGAATCTTACTGCGTTCGCCTGAGCAAAGACTATCTCGTCTTCAGCGCGGGGCATTTCATTACGTTCAACGGCGACACCTGCGAGCGATTGCACGGACACAATTATCGCGTGGCCGCCGAGGTGCATGGTCCGCTGGACGAAAACCATTACGTGATCGATTTCATTGCCCTGCGCGACATCCTGCAAGGGATCGTGGCCGAGCTGGACCATCGGATGCTGCTGCCGACGGGGCATCCGCTGATTTTGGTGACGGCCGACGACGCGCGGGTCGAGGTGCGGTTTCGCGAGCGGCAATGGGTCTTTCCGCGTGGCGATTGTTTACTGTTGCCGATCCAGAACACCACGACCGAACTGTTGGCCCGCTACATTGGCCGGCGGTTGCTCGACGCGGTTCAAGCGCACTGTGGGCGCAGGCCGACGCTGGTGCGCATCGAGGTGGACGAATGTTTCGGCCAGTCGGCGGCGTGTGAGCTGCGCGACGAATGATGGTGCGATCATCGAACTCAACTCCAGTGAACGTTGAAGGAGCGAATTGATGCCTGTGTACATATTTCCAAGAGTTGCCGTTTCCGCCGGTATGGCGATGATCGTCTTGCTGATTGGTCCTGTGGCGCTTGCGGCCGGCGAGTGGCAGTCGCTGTTCGACGGTAAATCTCTAGCCGGCTGGAAGGCGATCGACGGTCCGCAAGACAGTTGGGGCGCCGACGGCGGCGTCTTGTACACGACCGGCAAGGGTGGCGGCTGGCTCTCGACCGAGAAGGAATACGGCGACTTTGAGGTCAAGCTCGAATTCAACGTGCCGCCTGGCGGCAACAGCGGCGTGTTCCTGCGTGCGCCGCACAAGGGCAATCCGGCGTTTGAGGGGATGGAAATTCAAGTGCTGGACGACGCCGCCAAGGAATACGCCAAGCTCGAGCCTTACCAATACTGCGGCAGCCTGTACGACGTGGCGGCGGCCCATCCGCGCGCGGCCAAACCGGCCGGCCAGTGGCAGCAGATGCACATTGTTTGCCAGGGCCGCAAGGTCAAAGTGACGCTGAACGATCAGCCGATTATCGACGCCGACCTAGACGCCCATCCAGGAAAGGTTCCGACCCACCCGGGGCTGAAACGCGCCGCGGGCCACGTCGGCTTGCAAAACCACGGCAACCGGGTCGAATTCCGCAACGTGCAGATTCGCGAGTTGTGATTCTCGTCATGGGGAGACGTCACAACATCGAAATCGGATCGACGTCGGCGGTCCATTCCACTTCGTCGTCCGATGGCGACTCGAGCATCACCTGTCGAACGGCCGAGCGCAGAACGCTGCCGTCCGGCGCGTGCAGTTGCAAGTGATAGCGATAATTACCTTTGAGCCTGGTCAACGGCGCCGGCGCCGGGCCGAGCACGCGAACCGCGTCGCCGTACTCAGCCAGCAACTGCCGCAACCGCTCGCCTAGCGCGGTCGCATAGCGCTGGGCCGCGTCGGCCCGCGGGCCTCGGACGATGACCCGCACCATTTGCGAGTAAGGCGGATACGCATGGAGGCGCCGGATCTGGAGTTCCTGCGAGGCGAACGTCTCGAAATCGTGCCGCACCGCGGCTACAATCGCCGGGTGGTCAGGGCTGAGCGTTTGGACGATGACCTGTCCCCCTTTGTCGCCGCGTCCGCTGCGCCCGGCCACTTGAGCCAATAGCTGAAACGTGCGTTCGGCCGCGCGAAAGTCGGGCAAGTGCAGTGCGGTGTCGGCGTCGATCACGCCCACCAGCGTCACGTTGGGAAAATCGAGTCCCTTGGCGATCATCTGCGTACCGAGCAAGATCTGCGCCCGGCCGCTGCGAAATGTGTCGAGCGCCGCCTCGTGGCTGCCAGGCTTCTTCATGGCGTCGGCGTCCATCCGAACCACACTGGCGCCTTCGAACCTTGCGCGAACCTCCGCCTCGAGCTTTTGCGTCCCGCGGCCGGAGAATTGAATGCCCGCAAACTCGCACGCCGGACAGCGCTGCGGCGCGGGCATCTGGTAGTCGCAGTGATGACACAAGGCGATGTCCTTGTGGCGATGGTGCGTCATACTGATGTCGCAGTTGGGACACTGCACCGCCAACCCGCAGGCTGGGCATTGAATGCGGGTGGCGAACCCGCGGCGATTGAGCATCAGAATCACCTGGTCGCCGGCGGCCAACGCTTGTTCAATCGCCAACCGCAGCGGCCGACTGATCGCACCCACCCCGCCGCGGCTACGAAACTCCAGCCGCAGGTCAATCGTGCGCACGGCGGGAAGCGGCCGCTCGAGCACGCGCCGCGGCAACGGCAGCAATTGATATTCGCCCCGTCCGGCCCGCTCCCAGGTTTCTAGCGATGGCGTGGCGGTGCCCAAGACCAACGGCACTTGCTCGGACTGCGCCCGCATCAGGGCCACATCGCGGGCGTGGTAACGGGGGGTCGACTCTTGCTTGAATGACGATTCATGTTCTTCGTCTAAGATCACCAAACCCAGATGCGGCGTGGGTGCAAACACGGCGCTGCGAGCGCCCACCACCACTGGCGCTTGTCCGGCGGAAATTTCGCGCCAATGCGCCGCCCGTTCGGAATCGGACAGATGACTGTGCAACACCGCCACGCGGGGAAAGCGGCTGCGAAACCGCTCGACCGTCTGCGGCGTCAAGCTGATCTCGGGAACCAACACGATCACCTGCCGACCGTAACCAACCACCTCCTGCATGGCTTGGATATAGACCTCTGTCTTGCCGCTGCCGGTCACGCCGTGCAACAGCAGCGAGGCATGTCGACCGCTGCGAATCGCGGCCAAAATCGCCTCCAGAGCCCGAGCCTGATCGGGGTTTAGTTTCAGATTGTCTTGCCGGGCGACGGCGGGG
>CAYWTU010000366.1:0-4979 GCA_964461275.1 uncultured Pirellulales bacterium
CCCGGCCCTCTCCCGGAGGGAGAGGGAGAAAAGTGGGCGCGACGATTCTTTGACGGGGCGCCGCCGGCGAAGGTAGGATGCGGAAAGAGACTTTCAGTTTCTCCGCGGTGCGTTCCGTGCTTTGCAAGCGGCCAATTGAAGACGGGGATCGGACGCGCGCACGACTGGCGGCGATATGAAACCAGAACCGTCGCCCTCGCAGTTCGCTATTCGAGCGATGGCGTGGGGCGTGGCGCCCATCGGATTGGCCGCGGCCATCGCCTTGGCTTCGAATTCTACCGGCCGTGATGCAGTTTTCGCGTGCTCGCTGCTCTTGCTGCTCGTGCTGGGCATCGTCCAGTTGTTCCGAACGAGGTTCGCCATTCTGACGTGGCGCAATTTCGCCATTGGCGCGAGTTTGGTTTTGGTGTTGGGGTTGCTGATGCCCCTTATGCAGGGGGTGGGATTCCAGGGTCATGAAGGCGATCGCTGCAAAAGCAATCAGGTGCAGATTGCGCTGGGAGTGCTGCGCTACGAAGATGCCCGCAACACATATCCGGCTGCCTTTACCTGCGATGCCAAGGGCAAGCGGCTGCATAGTTGGCGAACGGCGATCTTGCCCTGGCTGGATCGAACGGACTTGTACGAGGCGGTGCATCAAGAGCTTCCTTGGAACGATGAGCGAAATCGTCGCTGGCAGACGACGCTCGAAGTTTTCATCTGTCCGACGTTTCGCGGTGACTATTCGATCTGTCCCACGAGTTATGTGGCCATCGTCGGTCCCGGCTTTGCGCTCCAAGGCGATCGGCCCGTTGGCAGCAAGGAGTTTACCGACGATCGCTCGGAGACGATCCTGTTTGTCGAATCGATGAGCTCCGACATCGGCTGGATGGAGCCCCGCGATTTAGAATGGCAATCGCTGGCCGCAAAGCCGCAGCCGTTCTTGGGGCTCGGGCCGCATATGAAACGGTTCACAGTCACGTTTGCAGACGGCCACCAGCGCCGATTGCCCGATACGATCTCGGCCGAGCGCCTGCACGCCCTGTTGACGATCGCCGGAGGCGAGGACATGAGCTGGATGCAGCAGCCGGAAGAGACGTGGTGAGGGGCGCGACGGGGCTCGATCGTAGGAATCGGGGGGCAATCTAGCGCCATTCTTGCCAAACCGGCTTGACGGCGACTGCCAACCGGTGGTGTATTTAATAAAAGCGATTTACCACTAGCAACTGTAGCGGGAACTTGACGATGACGCTCGACCGCATAACCGTTCGGCCCGAACAGATGGGCGGAGTGCCCTGCATTCGTGGAATGCGCATCCCGGTGGCCACCGTAATTGAGATGGTTGCCCAAGGCATGTCGACCAACGAGATTTGCACGTCGCTCCCCGACCTTGAACCCGAGGACGTCCGCCAAGCTCTAATGTACGCGGCCGAGGCCGTCCGGGAGCGGGAGCTTCCGCTTGTCAGTCCAACATGAAATTCCTCGTCGACAACGCGCTTTCGCCTCGTTTGGCCAAGCTGCTGACAACCCAAGGTCACGAGGCGATGCATGTTTTGGACCGAGGCATGGGCGCCGCCTCGGATGAGGAGATCTTCGACTTGGCTGCCGCTGAGGACCGGGTTCTCGTTTCTGCAGACACCGACTTTGGAACTCTACTTGCACGGCGACAGGCTGTACGCCCGTCGGTGATTCTCTTTCGTGGAGCAACACCAAGGCGTCCGGAAGATCAAACGGAACTGTTGATTGCGAATCTCGGGCAATGTGAAGCGGAGTTGATCAAGGGCGCTGTCGTTGACATCGAGCCGATGCGCCTTCGGGTACGTCAACTTCCGATTGCACGTTAAAAGGCTGCAATCAAATGGTCAACGGGCCACGAGTCCTCTAGGGTGTCAGTGCACCGGTATGGTCGTTTGACGGACTCGAAGAATAGCTCGCCGATCCTCGCACGGCCCACGGCGGTCGCGTACACTGGTCGGAAGGCCGCGGGCATTGCGGCCATGCGAATCTGCCGCGCGACAGAATCCGGAGTGCCGCGGGCGGCCGCGCGCGACGCCGGTCGGCCTGACTTCGGTTGGGCCGTCGGCGGCGCTCGAGGAAAGTCCGGGCTCCATAGGACACGGTGGTGGGTAACGCCCACCGGCCGCAAGGTCAGGGACAGTGCAACAGAAAGTAAACCGCCGCTGGGCCTCGGCCCGGCGGTAAGGGTGAAACGGTGAGGTAAGAGCTCACCAGCAGGCCGGGCGACCGGCCTGGCTAGGCAAACCCCACCGGGCGCAAGGCCAAACAGGGGGCCTGGACCGCCGGCGACGCGCAAGCGCCGCTACGGTCCACCGGTTGGTTCCGGCCGGAATTGGCTCCCGGGTAGGCCGCTGCAGGGATCGGGCAACCGGTCTCGTAGAGAAATGGTCGCCGCCGGCGCGCAGGCGTCGGCACAGAACCCGGCTTACAGCGGCACTTCGGATTTCGTCGCGCGGCAGGCGCTATTCGAGCGCCAGGCAGGCTCGGCCATCGCGGCCGGGCGGGCTGGGACTAGAATCCCCGACCGCCCGGCCCGACGCCGGTTCGGCGCACACTCGTCTGCCTTACTCGATCAGCAAGCTTAGTCCTCGCCCCCGGTCGGAATCAGCGACTCATCGACGGGCTGGAGCATCTTGGCAATGCACAGCCGGTTCATGCTGGTTCGCTTTTCGTGGGCCTCATTCCGCAAGGCATCGTGGAGGCTCTTGGGCATCCGGACGGTGATGACCCGGGTCGGCTCGACCATGGGCGGCTTCCCCTCACCCCGCTCCCGGAGCTTGGCCAACATGCCCTGGATCTCGGCGTACTCGCCGGTCTGCTGGAACTCAGTGACGTCTTCGGCGTTGGGGTAGGCCTTGCGTACCACGCCGTCCAGCCCCAGAACCTCTCGGAAGAAGGTTACCCAGTCGGGATCCTGTCGAAAGAGGTCCTTGGCAATCCGATAAACCTCCTGGGGCTTGTCCAAGCGATCCTTCAATCCATCCACCATGACGGCTCCTTAGTATTTGCGGGTCAGTATTGGGTTCTGCGGGGCCGAAACTTTGGCCTCACCCGACGCCATCATTGATGTCAGTCAAGGGATTGCTGTATGTCATTGCAATGCTGGCACTTGCGACGACGACCCCAACGTGCCTTAATTGCGTGCAGGGGTGCCTAACATAGGGCAGCGGCCCTTGTGCCTAAGGATTAGGCAGTCAGAAAAGTTGCATCAGCCCAACTGTCCACTTCAAGTTTGTCCAAAATCGGCTGAAGTACGGACGGCAAATGCCCCAAATTCCCACAATGCTTCGGTGGCGCGTCTTCGCAGGGTGAGCAACGAAAAAGAGGACGGCGGATCGCGATGATCCACCGTCCCCGCTTGTAGGTAACCTGGGCTACCTGCCGACCAGTATGGGTTCAGGACGACAGCTCGGCTCGGACCTTTTCGAGCAGCTTCTTGGTCGCACGGATTCCCTCCGGCTCGGGGAGCTTGCTTCCTTCATATTCGATGCCGACATATCCCCGGTAGCCAGCGTCCAGGACAATCTTCATCATCCTCTTGTAGTCGGTCCGCGTTTCGTTTCCATCGGCGTCAAAGTCATGGCTCTTGGCGCTGACCGCCTTGGCAAAGGGCATCAGCTCGGTCACCCCCTTATAGCGGTCGTATTCCTCCTTATTGGAGACTCGGAAGTTTCCAAAGTCGGGGAGCGTCCCGCAGTTGGGCAGTTTGACCAATTCGATTGTCCCGGCCAGCCATTTTCCGTTGGACGACAGGCCGCCGTGGTTTTCCACGATCACGCTGAGCCCGTGGCGGGCGGCAAACTCGCTGAGCCGCCGCAGTCCGTCCGCGGCCAGTTTTTGTTGTTCCTCAAAGCTGCCGGACGACTGGGCGTTGACTCGAACGCTGTGGCAGCCGAGGAATTTGGCGGCTTCGACCCATGGGTAATGGTTCTCGACCGCCTTCTTGCGGCGGTCCTCGTTGGCGTCGCCGAGGGCCCCTTCGCCGTCGATCATAATGAGCAGGCTCTTCACGCCCAGGTCGTCGCAGCGTTTTTTCAGTTCCGCCAGATACGCCTGATCCCGAGCCTTATCTTTGAAGAACTGATTGACCCATTCCACGGCGTCGATGCCGTAGTCTTCCTTGGCCGATTTGGGGAAGTCGCGGTTGTCGAGCTGCTTGGCGAACAGGGTTTTGTGCAGCGACCACTGGGCCAGCGAGATTTTGAACATCGGTTCTCCCTGTGCCGCGAGGCTATATGCAGGCGCGACGCCGATGGCGGCTACGGCAGCTCCGGCATGGTGAAGGAATTCGCGTCGGTCGACGGCGTGGAAGTTGGACGATGAGCTAGTGGGAATCTGCCGCATGGGTTTGGCCCTTGGTGGAGGGAATGGTGGTTAGTTTCTCGTGCGAAGGCCCGAACGCACTCTCGCTGAGCGCTTCGCAGTCGGCACTTGAGGCGGACGCCGAGCGCGACAGTATAGTTGGGCCGCGGGGCGGTCTCAATCACGGGCGAGGCGGGGCCGGCGCGAGATTGCGCAACGCCTACCACTGTGGCGAGCGGTAGGGGTTGTTGTCTTCGACCGGCGCCGGAGCGGCGACAACGGCGGCTTGTGCTGCGCCGCTCTGGTCTTCGGGAGCGGCGCCGCTGAACAACGGATGGTCCGCGTACTTCTTCCAGATGACTTTGCTGCGCGACCACTTGTCACCGATTCGCGGGCCTTTCATCAGTTGCACCGCCGCCACCAAGGGGAGCAAGGGCACCAGTAAGGGAAGATTGCGCTTCATGGACGCCGTGATGCCAATCGGTGCTGCGGTGTCTCGGTCAACCGTTTGCAGTCCCGTCAGTAGTTTCCCCGGCGACACTCCTCCCACCGCGTCGCGCAGCAACAAGACGCCGATCTCGCCCCCTTGCATGAGCACCAAGATGGCGCCGAATGCGGCTTCGCTGATCTGCATCGACGCGGCCGTCAGGCCCACGCCAAGTCCGATCGCCAGCCCCGCA
>CAYWTU010000367.1:0-4972 GCA_964461275.1 uncultured Pirellulales bacterium
CCTGGCGAGCCCTGGCGATGGCGTCGGTCAACTTGGGGCCCACGCCCGGCACGGCCCGAAGTTGGCTTGGCGCGGCGTCAAGCACGGCCGTGGCCGATCCAAAGGCCTCGAGCAGTGTCTGACGGATTCGCGGTCCGACGCCATGCACCAGCCCCAGCGTGATTTCGTCGATCAGCTCGGGCGTCGGTTCCAGCGGCTCGACTGCGGCCATACCCCCTCCGCGAACTTTCCTGGGGCCTATCCCACCAGCGCCGCCTCGACTTCAGTGATCGCCACGTCGTCGACCAGTTCCACGTGCCCTATCCGGGTCGGCAACACGAAGCGCAGCCTGCCGTGCTCGACTTTCTTATCTCGCGACATGGCCGCCACGACCGCCTGCCGATCGACGTCCAACAGCGTCACCGGCAGTCCCAATGCCACAAGCAGCGCCCGTTGCCGCTCGGCCAGTTCGGGACCGACGCGTCCCAACCTTTCGGCCAGCCGCGCCGCGCAGACCATGCCCATCGAGACCGCTTCGCCGTGCAGCAGGCGCCCGTAGCCGGTGACCGCTTCGAGCGCGTGGGCGAACGTATGGCCGTAGTTCAGCACGGCGCGTAGCCCCGATTCCTCGCGTTCGTCGGACTGCACCACTTCGGCCTTGAGCTGGCAACTGCGAGCGATAACGTGTTCGAGCGTTTCCGGATGGCGTTCGACAAGACCGTCGACATTGGCCTCCAAGAAGTTGAACAGCGCCGCGTCCAAAATCACTCCGTACTTGACCACTTCCGCCAGGCCGCTGCGGTACTCGCGCGGAGGCAGCGTACCCAGCACTGTGGTATCGATCAGCACCGCCGCCGGCTGCCAAAAGGCGCCGACCATGTTCTTGGCGCCCGGCAAGTTCACACCGACCTTGCCGCCCACCGAGCTGTCGACTTGCGCTAGCAGCGTCGTGGGAACCTGCACGAACCGCAACCCGCGGGCGTAGGTGGCCGCCACAAATCCAGCCAGGTCGCCGACCACGCCCCCACCCACGGCGACAATCACCGTTTTGCGGTCGGCGCCCAGCGCCAGCAGTTTCTGCCACAGCGCGTCGGCTTGGTCCACCGACTTGCTGTTCTCGCCCGAGGGGATTGGCACGCTGTCGACGCGCAGGCCCGCCGTGTTGGCCAATGCCTTGCCGACGGTGGCGGCGTGTGTCGCGGCCACATGGTCGTCGGCCAGTATCACAACGCGCGTGACCCGGCCAACTTGGGCCAGCACGCGCCCCGCCTGGGCCAAGTTGCCGGTGCCGATCTCAATCGCGTAGCTGCGCTCGGCAAGCTGAACCGTCACCGTTCGCACTGGGGCCGTTGCCACGCGAAGTCGCCCCTCTGCGGTTACGAAATCCGGGCCAGGTCGGCATCGCTGACCGTAATCCGGCGGCAGAACCCACTGTGCGTTCGCACGTATTCCAATTGCGCGGCCTGCTGGGGCTGACCGTGCAGCGACTGTTCCACACGCTGTCGCCGTGTCGGATCGAGCGCGGCCAACTGGTCGGGCCAAACGGTCTCGGTCTCCATGACCAGGGCCTCACGGTATGCGTCAAATTCGTTCTTCGCCATGACTTCAACCGGGTGCTGGTGGTCCCTTGCCGAGCGAACGCGTGCGGCGGGACGCCATTCGAGTGGGTCGTGGTTCGGTGAGCAAGTTGAGCCAGTGTATACTACGAGTCAAAGCGCTGGGAAGTGGTCCGCGGGCGGTGCCGTTCGGTCCACTCAAACCCCCGTCCGACAGCTCAAAACGAGTCAGAGATTCGGTGACCGATACATCGCGAGCCATGCCGCTGGCGGGAATTCGGGTGCTGGACTGTTCGCGCATCCTGGCCGGGCCGGTCTGTTGCCAGCTACTGGCCGATCTGGGCGCCGACGTGGTTAAGGTCGAACGTCCCGGCAATGGCGACGACACCCGCGGTTGGGGCCCGCCGTTTCTATCCGACGACGGCCCGAGCGCCTACTTTGTTTCCGCCAACCGCGGCAAGCGCTCGCTGGCGCTCGATCTGGCGCACGTGCAAGGACGCCAGGTGCTGGACCGATTGTTGGAACAGGCCGACGTGTTGGTCGAAAACTTCCTGCCCGATACGCTCGAAAGGTTGAAACTGCGGGCCGACGACCTGCGAGTCACCCATCCGAGACTGGTGGTTTGTTCCATCTCCGGCTACGGGCGCACGGGTGCCCGCGCCCTGACGCCAGGCTACGATTTGGCCATTCAAGCCGACACCGGTTTGATGGCGATCACCGGCGAGCCCGACGGACCGCCGATGAAAGTCGGCGTGGCGATCACGGATGTGCTCACCGGTCTGTACGCGGCGGTTACGGTTTTGGCGGGCTTGCGCCAACGCGATCACGACGGGCAAGGGGCGGCCGTCGATCTGGCGCTGGCCGATTGCACGTTGGCCAGCCTGGTCAACGTGGCGCAGGCGGCGCTCGTCACCGGCCGGCCGCCAGAGAGGTTCGGCAACGCTCATCCGCAGATTGTTCCCTATGAAGTCTTCGCCACCGTCGACGGCCACCTGGCGCTGGCGGTGGGCAACGACGCGCAGTGGCGGCGCTTTGTGCAGGCGGCCGGCTGCGAACCGTGGGCGGACGACGCGGCCTTCGCGACCAACCCCGATCGAGTCCGCAATCGCGGGCGGCTCATTCCACTGGTGCAGGCCGCCATGCAACTGCGGACGACGGCCCAGTGGCGGACGTTGCTGACTGCCGCCGAGGTGCCGCACGCCGCGGTCCGCGGATTGGACGAAGCGTTGGCCGACGACGCGACGCGGCAGCGCGGCATGACGCCCACGCTGACCGACCAACAGGGGCGGTCGTACCGCGCGATCGGCTCGCCGGTGCGGATCAACGGAGTGCAGGCGATGTCGTCGCGGGGGGCGCCGGCCCTCGGTCAGCACAGCGATGAAGTGCTCCGCGACTGGCTGTGCCTGGACGCCGAATCGACAGGGCGGCTTCGCCGCGCAGGCGTTATTCAGTAGGTCTGGGGCCCCGCGCCGGTCAACGGCCTTCGCCCCATAACCGCAACGGGTCGGTCGCGCAGGATGGCTGGGCATGTCATACAATGCGGGGCGGCTGCTTGCGAAATCGGAAGGCTGGCCAAAATGGATCGTCCCAACTACCTGTTCACGCCTAGCGGCGATTGGCGCACGCGCCTCGACCAGGTCGTCGAGATGGTCGTCGAAATGAGCCAGGAGCACGACCCAGAGTCGCTGGTCCGCGCCTACGGCTCGCGAATGCGGAAGTTCATGCCCCAGCGGCTGTTGGTCAGCCTAAGCCGCCGCGACCTGAAGGCGCCGCTGGTCCGGGTGACTCGATTCAGCGGCTGGACGGAGGCCGTCAACCCTTGGAAACAGCCGGACAAGCTGCCGGTGCTCAAGGGCGGCATCTTGTCCGAGTTGATCTATAGCAATCGGCCTCAAGTGGTCCACCGACTCGACCTGGCGGCCGACGACCCAGCGCGGCCGTACTTGGAAGGCTGCGGGTCGCTGTTGGCCATTCCGCACTACGATCGCGGCGAGGCGCTGAACATGGTCGTGCTGGGGCGGACTGAGCCTAACGGTTTCGACGAAGAGCAGTTGCCCGAGGGTGTTTTGATCAGCAACTTGTTCGGTCGGGCCACACAGACGCTGGTGTTGGCGTCGCAGGTCCGCGAGGCCTACGAAGCGGTCGACCGCGAACTGCGGACCGTGGCCGCCATGCAACGATCGTTGTTGCCCGAACGCCTGCCGCAGGTGGACAACCTGCAATTGGCTGCGCACTATCAGACTTCGCGCCGCGCCGGAGGCGACTACTATGACTTCTTTCCGCTGCCCGAGCGGCGTTGGGGCATGCTGGTGGCCGACGTCAGCGGTCACGGCACGCCCGCCGCTGTGATGATGGCCGTCACGCACAGCATTGCACACATGGCGCCGGCTCCGGCGGCCTCGGCCCAGGGGATGCTCGCCTATCTCAACCGAGAGTTGGCCGAGCGCTATACCAACGACCTGGACACATTCGTCACCGCTTTTTACGGCGTGTACGATCCGGCCCGTCAGCGTTTGACGTTCGCCTGCGCAGGGCACAATCATCCGCTGTGGCGCCGCGGCGCCCGGGGTTTGGAAATGCTCGATACGCCCCGCCAGTTGCCGCTGGGCATAGCGGCCGACGAAACGTACGAAGAGAAGACGCTGCGGCTGGAGACGGACGACAGCCTGGTGATGTACACCGATGGGATCACCGAGGCCCACGACCATCACGACGAGCTGTACGGCATCGAGCGGCTGCAACGGGCCGTGGCCGACGCCCCACCGGACGCCCATGGCATCGTCCGCCGCGTATTGGGAGACGTCGAACGATTCGCCGACGGCCGCGGCGCGCTCGACGATCAAACGCTGCTCGTGGCGCGGGTAGTGGAGTAAGGGAATCTCCAAAAACCTTTGGAAATTTCCTTGACTTCGCGCCCCCCCCCTTTTCTAGAGTCCCTGCGAGCAGGGCTCACCGCGGTCGAATCGTCGGCCGCTGGATGGGTTCGGGGCGAAGTGCATACGCAAGCGGTTCATGCTCGACCACCGGCCGCCAGGGGAGCCCGCCGCGATGGACGTCTGTTCCATGATTCCAGGCGCCGTGTGGCCGGCCGTTCCCACGGCCCGGGCTTCGCAGCTTCTTGCCATCCAGTTTCAACTGGAACGCTCGCAGTGGTTCTCGCCCGACGAAATCCTGCGGCAACAGAAACGGCAACTCTGGCCGCTGTATTGCCACGCCTACGAGCGCGTGCCGTTTTATCGCGAGCGGATGGACGCGGCGAGATTGCCTCCAGCGCAGCTTACGTACTACGCAAGTTATCTTTGCTCCAATCTTGACACGCGTGCTCTACTGGCGACAGGCGACGGGCAGTGCTTCGCCTGGCAAGACTTCTTGATCGACATACTGCGGGTGCAGGGGATCAATCGAATGGGCGAGTATGTTCAGGCGACCCCTGACCT
>CAYWTU010000368.1:0-4968 GCA_964461275.1 uncultured Pirellulales bacterium
ACTGTACACCGATCAGCCTAACGCGCACCCAGGCGCGACGACAGGGGGGGGACGGTCGACGATTCAACGCTTAGAAGTCCTCTTCATCTTCGTCCAGTCCTCCCTCATCTTCGTCATCGTTGTCCTCTCCAGCGGTGAAACCCTTGCTGTCTTCCCCATCTATCTCGCGGGCAAACTCCTTTTCGAAGTCGTCCTCCTCGTCGAGGTCGGCCTCGAAGTCCTCGTCGAAATCGTCGTCGAAATCGTCGTCAAAGTCTTCCTCATCGTCGTCGAACCCAGGTTGCTCCTCGGACTCCTCAAACTCCTCGTCGTCGTCGTCTCCGTCATCGGCGGCCACCAACCCCGGCGCCCGGCCGTCGCACAGCCGCCGCAAAGCGCCTGGCTTGCCGAAATCCGTCGCCGGTTGCCGCCAAAAATCCACGTCTGTCACAAGGGAACAAACCACGAGTTCACTGCCTGATAAGGGGTGTGCGAAACCTGCCCGACGGCCGCCAGGTGAGCCACCGTCCGAGCCTCTAACTAGCCCAGCCCAAAAGGTTTGTCAAGGAGCAGAACGCCAAACGCTGCATTCGTCGTGCGGCGTGCAAATCGAATGCCAGTGGGGCGGCTAGCGCGTCATCAATCCGGCGTCCACCACGAGGCCGCTGCCGGTCATGAATCGGGCCCGGTCCGAGGCCAGAAACACGACCGCCTGGGCCACGTCTTCCGGCTCCACCCAGGGAACCGGCAGCAAGTTGCCGGCCGAACGCTCGGCAATCTCGCGAGGCGAAAGCCCTTCCAGCGCCGCCAATCCGTCATTCATCGGCGTGTTGACGCCCGTCGGGTGCAGCGAAAGTACGCGGATGTTGTACGGCGCCAGTTCGATGGCCCAACTCTTGGTCAGTCCCACCAAACCCCATTTCGAAGCCGCATAGTGGCTCAGCCGGCCCATCCCGCGCAAGCCGGCGATCGACGAATTGTTGATGATCACTCCGCGGCGCTCACGCATCATGTGCGGAATCACCCGCCGGCCGACAATCCAAGCGCCCTTGAGATTGATGTCCAACATGGCGTCCCATTGCGCCTCACTCATCTCGTGCGCCAAGGCGTAACCACAAATGCCGGCGTTGTTGAATAAGATGTCGATCCGGCCGAACTCCGCGACGACGCGCTGCACGGCGGCGGAAACCGCGGCGTCGTCTCGCACATCGGCCGTAAGCGTCGCGCAGCCTACGCCCAGCTTGCCGCACTCGCCGGCAAGCGTCGCCAGTTCGTCTGGCCGGCCGAGCGCGTAGCCCACTTCGTCCAAATTCCGGCCGACATCCAGCGCCGCGATGTGAACGCCCCGTCGGGCCAGCGCCACCGCCGCAGCCCGGCCCTGGCCGTGCGCCGCGCCGGTGACCAACGCTACGCGGCCGGCCAGTCCATCTTCATCGGGTGATTCGTTCACGGAGGCGGTCCTTTCTTACGGTCGGTCATGGTCGTTGGGGCGGCGCCAAGCCGGCAGCTCGCGGCCGAGGAGCCTTACGGGCCGCCGTACAATCTGGCAACGGCCCTCTAATTCCCATTCACATCCGCGGCATAGGCCTGGAAGGCTTGCCGAAGCTCGGTCACCACGTCGGGCTTATCGGCCGCCACGTCGCGCTGCTCGGCCGAATCGTGCTGTAAGTCGAACAGTTGCATTTCTCGCGGCGGATCGCCGGTCCGCACGCCTGGGAAATCATCGGGCGAATACTGCTGATGCGGGGCGAGGATCGTGACGCCGTCGGGCGCCCGCGGATCGGTCCAGGGACGGTCGGTTTGTTTGGCATGGCTGGCCAGTCCGGGCGCCCGAACGTGCAGCTTCCACCGTTGATTGCGAATCGTGGCCAACTGTCCGCCCGCCTGGCCGACCACGTAGTCGTGTGGCGAGGCGGCGGCATGACCTGTCCACAGCGGCAATAGCGACTTGCCGTCGTAGGTTCGGCCGCCCGGCAAATCGGCGCCTACAGCGTCCACAATCGTACTGAAAAGATCCGGCGTGGTTCCCAGGGCGTCGATTGTTTGCCCGGCTGCAAGGCGCTCGGGCCAACGGGCGATCATCGGCACGCGGTAGCCGCCTTCGTAGCTGGTTGACTTCATGCCGCGTAAACCGCCGGTGCTGCCGCCGTACCAGGGCCCATTGTCGCTGGTGAAAATCACCAGCGTCTGGTTGGCGATCTTCAGTTCGTCGAGCTTGTCCAAAATGCTGCCTACGCTGGCGTCCAGTTCGGCGATGACCTGCTCGTAGAGCCCGTGCGGTCCGCGGCGAAAGTAGCGCTCCGAGCAAGCCAGTGGTTTATGCGGCGCCGCGTAGGCCAGGTACAAAAAGAACGGCGTCGCTGAATTCTGCTCGATGAACTCCACGGCCCGGCGGGTGTAGCGCTCGGTGAGCGTGGCCTGCACCACGGGATACTCGACCGTTTGGTCTCCCTCGACGAGCCGCACCGGCCGCATGTCGTTGGAATACAAAATGCCAAAGTACTCCTGAAATCCGCGCCGCGTCGGCAGCCAATCTTTCTTGTGCCCCAGGTGCCATTTGCCAAGCATCAAGTTCACGCGCCCCAAGAGCTGGGGGAGCAGCACTTCGCCCGCCGGCAGATGCCGCTGGTCGCCCGCGGTCCCAGCGTCGGGAACGGGATTGTCCATCAGGCCGCAGCGAAAAGGATAACGCCCAGTGAGCAAGGACGCCCGGGTCGGCGCGCAGAACGGCGCCGGGCAATTGAATTGGGTCATGCGGATGCCCTCTTTCGCCAGCCGGTCGAGATGCGGGGTAACGCACCTTGCGCTGCCATAGCACGCCAGATCTCCGTACCCCAGGTCGTCGGCCAACAGCAGAACGACGTTCCGGGCGGTTGGTGGTTCAGCCAGGCACGTCGCCAGGGGAAACAGCACGACAAGCAGGGTGGGCAGGGTTCGCATCATTCACCTGTCAGGTACGCGATTGTACTTCGAGTGCGAGACCCGCCGTCCAACCGCCAACGCGTCTCAATACACCGCCGGTCGGCGAGGCAATCGGCGCTCGTGCTCCTCGGCCAGCGCCTTCAACGCGGCAACCGCGTCAGGATGCTGTTTCGCCACGTCGTACTTTTCGCCTGGATCGTGGTCCAGATGAAACAGCAGTGGCGGGTCGTGCACGTCGGGCTTGGCCTGCCCGTAGCCGTTCTGCGTCTTAAAGTGCAGCTTCCAGGGGCCGCTGCGGACGGCGAACAGGTCTTCGTTGCGGTAGTAGTACAACGCTTGCCGCGGCCCGTGCGGAGCTTCGACGCCCGTTTCGGCCCGAGCCCACAGCACCGGACTTTGGTCGTACCCGTCGAGTTCGACTCCCGCCGGCGGCGCCGCCCCGGCCGCGGCCAAACAGGTTGGCAACACGTCCAAAGCGCTGGCCAGCGCGTCGGTCACCTGCCCGGGCGCGATCTTGCCGGGCCACCAGAAGATGCCCGGCACGCGATAGCCGCCTTCCCAGGTGCTTCCTTTACCTTCGCGCAAGGGGCCCGCCGCGCCGCCCCGCACACCTTGCGTCAGCCAGGGCCCGTTGTCGCTGGTGAAAACCAGCAGGGTATTGTCCGCCAGCTCCAATTCGTGCAACACGTCGACGATCGTCCCCACGCTGGCGTCGAGCTCTTCAATCACGTCGCCGTACAGTCCGCGCGAGCTGCGGCCTTGAAACTCCGGGCCGGCAAAGATCGGCACGTGAGGCATCGTGTGCGGCAGGTAGAGAAAGAAGGGGCGGCTGGGGGCCGCCGCGTGAGATTCGCGGATGAACCGCGCGGCCTCTTCGGTGTAGCGCCGCGTCAGCGCCGTCTGTTCCGGCTCGTCTTCCAGCTTGTCGTCGCCGTCGATGAGCGGCGTGGCAGGCCAGCCCAATGACGCCGCCGCCCGATTGTGAGCCGGCGACATGTCGTTGCTGTACGGAATGCCGAAGTAGCGATCGAAGCCGTGCTGCCGCGGCAGATGCGGTGGAACGCTTCCCAGGTGCCACTTACCGATACAACAGGTGGCGTAGCCATGTTCGCGGAGCGCTTCGGCCAGCGTGACTTCGTCGGCAGGCAAGCCTACTTTGTGATCGGGAAACAACACCCGCCGCTTATTGCTGGCCATGCCGGTGCGGGCTGGCAGGCGGCCGGTAAGGAGCGCGGCGCGGCTTGGGGTGCAAACTTCCGCGCCGGAATAGAACTGGGTGAAGCGGATGCCCTCGGCCGCCAGCCGATCGAGGCGCGGCGAGCGAATCGTGGGATGACCGTAGCATCCCAGGTCGCCGTAACCCATGTCGTCGGTCATGATGACCACGATATTGGGCCCCGGCGCCGCCCAGACATCTCCCGCGACCAGGCCGATCGCCATCACCGCCAGTCTCCGCCAACCAACGTTCATGGTCGTGTTCCTTCTGTCCCGACCCCGACTTCGGCCGACGTCTTGACGCAGCGAAAGCCCACGTGATTGCTGGCGGTGCTGATTTCGCCCTTGCCGCGCGTCCCCACCATGTACCGCGTGCAATATTGGTCGGTGCATAAGAACGAACCGCCGCGGTGGACGCGCTTCTTTTCGGTCGGCTCGGCTGGGTCGTGCGAGCTGTCTGGGCCCGTGGGGTTGCGAACCGGGCTGGGCCGGGCCGCCAACTGGCTGAAGTAGTCGTGTCGATACCAATCGCTGCACCATTCCCAAACGTTGCCTGCTACGTCGTACAGCCCGTAGCCATTGGATGGATACGACTTGACTGGCGCAGCCCCAACGTGACTGTCGTCGCCGCGATCGCGCACTGGAAACGTCCCCTGAAACGTATTGGCCATGTGCTTGCCGTCGGGCAACAGCTCATCGCCCCAGGCGTAAACCTGTCCGGTCATGCCGCCGCGTGCCGCGAGCTCCCATTCGGCCTCGGTCGGCAGCCGCTTGCCGGCCCAGCGGGCGTAGGCCTCCGCGTCCGCGTAACAAACGTGTACCACGGGGAAGTTTTCCTTGCCTGCCAGATCG
>CAYWTU010000369.1:0-4963 GCA_964461275.1 uncultured Pirellulales bacterium
CGCCCCCGACAAACGCCATGGCTTTTTCCAGGGCGAAAACCAACCGCACGACGGTCCAGCGTTCGAAGCGATAGAGATGGTACAGTCCGCCTTGATACAGTGTGACCACGTCGCTGCGCAGGCCCGTGGCGTCCTGTGATTCTTTCTCCAGGGTGTTCATAATCGCCCGGCGGGCCTGCTCCGCTTCGGCCGCCGACATTTCGGGCTTTACCGCCCCGTTGACTTTCGCGGTGACGTCTTCGATCTGGTCGAGGACGTTCAGCTCCAGATCAACGCATTTGAGCTCGTCGCCAGGCTTGGCGGCGGCAAAGCCTTCGGCCAGCAGGTCGCGCTCGGCGGTGCTGAGCTTTTGCAGTGCGTCGGCGCCGACGTGGTGGTTGGTCATCACCAGTCCACCCGCCGAAACGAACGACCCGCTCCCGCCGCTGTTGAAGCGAACGGATGACTTCTGCAAATGCTCCAGCCAGGCGTCGTTCGGCTCGAACTGGTGCTTTTCCTTGAGCAACTTCCGCGGGGCGTTGTTGAACAGCCACATCCCCTCGTCGGCGCGACTTGCGCTGGCGCCCACCAACGCTGCCGACAATCCGACGAGCCCCGCCAACTGACCCAACCGTCTGATTCTCATAGGTTTCCTCTTCACGATGCCATTGCGTATTGGCGTCTTTGCGTATTGGCGTGCCCGCAATTCCTTCATGCTTCTCCCCGCAGGGTCGTTGCTAGTCGCCGGTCTGCGGCTTGGGCCTGCGCAAGCCGGCCATGAGCAATACGAACATTAGCGCGGCAAACGCTGCCACGGTGGGGATTTCGTGGGCGTGCCACGATTCGAACTCGGTCTTCGTCCAGATCGCTTGCATGTTGATCGCGTTCCTGAGCTTTTCCTGATTGTCATCCGACAAGAAAGCAAAGAGCGCTACGACCACACCGGCGATCGCCCCGCCTGCGATGTAGCCACTGGAGAGCAACACGCCCGGGCTGGTGTCCCCCTGGTCGGCGGTCGTTCGCTTGAGTTTATCGACGCACCACCGCAGGGCGCCGCCGAGAAATATCGGGACGGAAGTATGAATCGGCAGATAAACTCCGACGGCGAACGGCAAAGAGGGCACGCCCGCCAGCTCGAACACCACGGCCATCAACGCGCCGATGACCACCAGCTCCCAGGGCAATCGGCCGTTCAGAATGCCGTCGATGATCAGCGCCATCAGCCGCGTCTTGGGCGCTTCAAATTTGTTGACGACTTTCTGCGCCGGTTGGTCGCCCACCGGGTCTTGATGCGTGATTCGGCCATTGATGCCAGGGTCGACGAGGTAGCGGAATTGCCCCTGGTCGTCGACCAAGTATCTGCCGGGCATCACTCCGGCCATCTCGCCTTCGCGAACGTGCAGCACGAAGTACTCGGCCGCGTCGTCCACATGGGGCCCGCTTTTGACCTTTTCCTTCTGCGCCAGACCCGCGATGTCGGCGATGATGGGTGAGCCGTCGGCCTGCCGAGGCAGATTCTGGGGCAAGTTTGTGTACACCGTGCCGGCGTCGTTGAGCAACAGCAGCGTGACGCCGATGACCAGCGCCGACGTGAGCGCCCCGACCAAAATCGCCAACTGCTGCCAGCGCGGCGTGGCGCCGACCAGAAAGCCGGTTTTCAAATCTTGGGCCGTCGTGCCGCCGTTGCTCGAGGCAATGCAAACCACCGCCGCCACGGTCAGCGCCGTGAGTGTGGCCGATTTGTCGACGTGCCCCAGCTTGTAAAAGATCAGGCAGGTGAGCAGCAGCGTGGCCACGGTCATGCCTGAGATGGGGTTGGACGACGAGCCGATTTCGCCGGTGATACGCGACGACACGGTCACGAACAGGAAGCCGAAAAAGACGATCGACCCCGCTCCGACGAGTCCCTGCACCGTCATCCCCAGCCCCAGGTTGGGCATTGCCGCCAAGGCGAGCACCAAGGCCAAGGAGCCCAACAGCACCACGATCATCGGCAGGTCTTGCTCGGTTCGCGATTTGCTTGTTGCCGACGCGCCCCGGTTGCCGCGCAAGTCGGCCAGCCCGGACCAAATGGAACTAAGAATCATCGGCAAGGCCTGGAGCATGCTGATGATGCCGCCGGTGGCTACGGCGCCCGCCGCGATGTACAGCACGTAGCTGCTGCGAAGTTCGCTGACGGACATGTCGCGGATCAACTTGGCGGACTCCGGCGGCAGCGGAGCGGTGAGCCCCTGGCCAAACATGGCCACCAACGGAATGAACACCAAATACGACAGGACGCCGCCGGCCAGGATGATCGACGCCACCTTGGGACCAATGATGTACCCCACGCCCAGCAGTTCCGGAGAGAATTCCCCGCCCACGATGCCCTTCTTGGGCATTGTCAAGTTCCAAGTGCCCTCGTCCTTCCAAAACAAGACCATCTTGGGGATGAACTTGGGAGCGAAGGCGAGGAAGAACCCCAGGAACACCACGCTGAACACCGAGCCGATGCCGTAGATGCACGACACGGACGCCACGATGAGCACGTCGGCGCAGGCCGTTCCTTCGGGATAGGGAAGCGTGCCGTGCTGACGAACGATGAACGCCCGCCGCAGTGGGATCATCATCAAGATACCCAACAGTCCGCCGAGCACTCCGACGGTCATCACCCGCGTGACTTCCATGTCGAAGCCCAGCAACATCAGGGCCGGGACCGTCACACCGATTCCGAAGGCGATCGACTCGCCGGCCGAGCCGGTCGTCTGGACGATGTTGTTTTCCAAGATCGTGGCCCGCCGCATCCCAAACAGCTTCGACAGCAATCGAAACAGCGTGATGCTCAGCACTGCCACCGGGATACTGGCCGAGACGGTCAATCCGACCTTCAGCACCAGGTACAACGACGAGGCGCCGAACACGATGCCCAGCACGGCGCCCGCAACTACCGCAGTCCAGGTGAATTCGTGGGGCGACTGTTCGGCCGGGACGTATGGTCGCAGCGCCCCGGCGGGCACAGACGACGGAACCTTGGCCGAGGCGTTCGGTTGAGCTGTCATCTGAACCCGCGCGGACTTCGAAGTTGGATCGTTGGTGACGGAGCCTAGCCCTTGGCTTTGGCGTAGCGCTTGGCTACTTCGCCCCAGTTGATCACGTTGTAGAACGCCGCGATATAGTCGGCTCGGCGATTCTGATAGTTCAGATAGTAGGCGTGCTCCCAAACGTCCATGCCCAACAACGGCGTGCGACCTTCGGTCAGCGGACTGTCCTGATTGGCGGTGCTCTCGACGACAAGCTTGCCCGACTTGTCGGCGCTCAGCCAGGCCCAGCCGCTGCCAAACCGGGTCAGGCCGGCCTTGGTAAACGCCTCCTTGAATTGGGCGAAACTTCCCAGGTCGCGGTTGATGGCCGCGGCCAGGTCGCCGCCCGGTTCGCCGCCGGCGCCGGGGCCCATCACCTGCCAGAACAGGGCGTGGTTGCTGTGTCCCCCGCCGTTGTTGCGGACGGCAGTGCGAATGTTTTCCGGCACGTCGCCTAGGCGCCGCACCAATTCATCGATGTCGAGCGATTCCCAGTGCGTGTCTTTGACCGCGGCATTCAGGTTGGTGATGTAGGTCTGATGATGTTTGCCGTGGTGAATTTCCATGGTGCGGGCGTCCACATGCGGTTCCAGCGCATTAAACGCGTACGGCAGCTTGGGGAGTTCGTAGGCCATGATCTGGGTCTCCTCCGGGAATATGGCTGGTGGGGTCGGGCTGGCAAGGTAAGGGCGACGACATCGACGCCGGCGCGAAAAAAACATCCGTTAGGGCCGGCGAAGGTTGCTGTGGAGTGAGCATACCGGATGCCCCTGGGCCGGGCAATCGGCCCAATGGGCGCTGGGAACCCCGGTTACGTTTCGTTGATGGGCCCGTTATCGCCAACTATAGTAAAGACTTACGGTTCGCGCTCGATCGGCGGTTCGGGCGCAGGGCTGCAGACCCCCTTTTACGGCCACGGGGCGGCGCCGGTTTCGTCCATGAAAGCCAAGCTCGTCGTCGTTTCCGGCAATTCCACCAAGCGCGAGGTCAAACTTCGCCTGCCGGTCATCGTTGGCCGCAACCGCGACGCCGGGCTGTCGATTGTCCATCCCACGGTCAGCCGCCGACACTGCGAGCTATTTGAGCGCGACGGCGTGTTGATGGTCAGCGATTTCGGTTCGCTCAACGGGACGCTGGTGGGCAACCTGAAAGTGACCGAGGCGGTGATTCGTCCGGGCGACCAGTTGACCATTGGCCCGCTGACATTCATGGCCATCTATGACCCGCCCAAAGCGATGGTCCCGAAACGCAAGGGCGACAGCTCGTGGTCCAAAATCTAACCCAGTGACTTGGCGGAGCCGGCAAGCCAGGTACAGCCGGACACGGCGCCGGCCGGCGACCCATCGTTGTCGCCGTTGGTCATCGAAGACGATGAGATCTCGCGGGTCGACGTCTCGCACACGGCCGCTTCGGCCTGGGTGCCGTCGCCGGTTGTGCCGGCCCAACAGTTCGAACCTGAGCTGTACGATTCGGGCGATTGGCTCGAAACGATCGCCCCGCCGCCGCCCGACTTGAACCTAGCGGAATCATCTACCGAAACGCCGCCAGTGAATGCCACGGAACGGGCAGTTTTCCCCTCCGAGCTAAACCAGACCAGCAGTTGGACGCCGCCACCGAACTGGCAGACGCAGCTCGAAGGCGCTGCGCCGGCCGTGCCGGGAGAGGCGCCTGCAGAAACAGCGGATGTTGTGAGCCCAGAAGCGAGTCCATCATTGGACCTGCCGCCGGCGCTGCCAACCGAAAGGCCGCCCCCATCGTACGACTTCCAAGACGCTATCAGCGAAGAGTTGGAGCTGTTGTTCGACGACGGCGCTCCGGCAACTCGGCCGGCCGCCGCGGAACTCGCCGCTCCGTTGCCGGCCGCCGAACCGATACCGGTCGCGGCCGACGATCTGGACGGGTGCCTGCAGGTGCTCGAACCGCAG
>CAYWTU010000370.1:0-4956 GCA_964461275.1 uncultured Pirellulales bacterium
CGCGGCCGACGGCCTGCTCACTCCCATCGCCGCCGCCTATGATGCGGCCGGCAACGTTTACGTAGCCGACGTGGTGGCCGGCGCTTCGGGGCGGGTTTACAAGTTCGACGCGGCAGGCTTAGGAAGTGTGTTCGCCGACCTGGCCGACGGTGTCATCTCGCCCACAGGCCTGTCGTTCGACGCCGATGGCAACTTGTTCGTAGCCAATTATCTCGGCGGGACCATCTCCAAGGTTACGCCGGCGGGCGTCGGCAGTGTGTTTGCCGACGTGGGCGACGGCATCACGCGGCCGTTCGACGTGGCGGTCGATCTGTCCAGCGGTTCCGTCTACGTTGTCGATCTCGACGGTAAGAAGGTTTTCAAGTTTACGCCGGGCGGTGTCGGAAGCGTGTTTGCCGACGCCGGCGATGGGCTGTTCGCGCCGATCGGCGTGGCGGTGGACAGCTCGGGCTATGTGTTCGTTTCGGATGCGCTGCTGAGCACCGTCACGAAATTCACCCCCGCCGGCGCCGGCAGCGTGTTCGCCGACATTGCCGACGGCATCATCGCCCCGGCCGGCATGACGTTCGATCTTGACGACAACCTGTATGTGGCCAACTACCTAGGCAACACCGTGGTCAAAGTGACGCCGGCGGGAGTTGCCACCGTGTACGCCGACGCGTCCGACGGCGTAAACCGGCCATTCGACGTCGCCAGCGGCTTTTTTAATTTCGCCGGACTGGGGAGCAGCGCTGCCAGTGACGATGGGAAGGCTGCGCAGGCGAACGTTATTGCCAGCGGATCGGCGATGCAGCTCCTGGCGCGGGACACGGCCATCGGCATCGTGACGGCCGAACTGCTCGAGCGCGGAGGCGTGATGCACCATCACGCCGGGCGATCGCCGCTGTCCCGCGATCGGCAGGAAGTGGCTCGCCTGGAACCTGTGGTCGTCAAAGTCGAAACGCCGGCTGCAGGCGGCGTGAAGCAGCGCGAAGACGGTCTCGTTCAATCGCCCCGTTCCCGCCGCGAGTTGCGCCGCTTGGATGGGCTGCACCGCTGACCGTTGGGCAGTCGGTCAACGTCGGTCGTTGAACGACCGTTGCCTACGGCGCGTTTGCACAAACGAACTTCATGAAGCCGGCCGCTCGATCCAAGTACGACTCAGCTACTTTGCGTGAGACGAGGGAGCAAGGAACAGAGGACCAAGCTTATGCGCGCTACTTCTTTCGCTCTTCAAGCTGCCAATCGGCAATGACCGCTTCGGCCCCAGCAGTCATCTTTCGGACCTTATCGGCGATGACGGCCCGTTCTGAGGCGGTGGCCTTCTTGAGACGCTTCTTAAACGCGTCATACGTCTTGCGGCGCTTGCGGCGGCGCTTGATTTCCTGCTTGCGATCGCTAATGCCACCCACGCCAAATTCCTCCGCAAACTACAGTGGATTAAGAAGTTAGCCTGTTCTAGCACACCCCCCCTGACCGGTCAATGCGGGCCGGCGAGCGACACAACGTCGCGGCGCTTGCGGCCACTGGCGCGGCCTGTCCCTGCCGGATTCGGGCTATTCCTCACCCGACGGCGCCAGTGTCAGGGCCTTGAGCGCATCGAGCGTTTGGATGATCGCCCCACGGTCGATTTCATTCCAGTCGCTGTGTTTGTGGCGCAGGATGGCCAATTTGAACGCTTCGAAGGCGTCGGCCAAATCATCGGGAAGTTCGGGCAGATTTTCGAATGGTCGCACAGCGGCTGGGCCGGCATCGGCGGCCGCCTCGTCGTCCGTCGTTTCGGTCGATTCGTCTTCCCAAGGCGCCTGATCCTGATCGGCCCCGTCGTCCAGGGTGCGAACCTCGCCCACGTCGGCCAGTCGTTGGGCCGCTTCCGGCTCGCCTAGAAAATCCTCGTCCAGCTCCGCCGCGATCACGTCTTCCGGTCGGGGCTTCAACTCGGCCGGCGCCCCCGCAGCCTCCCACCGCTGGTGGCGCATCTCGGAGATCGACCAGTCGTTTTGCACGGCCCCTTCCAGCCACAGTTCGGCGTCGTTCCAATCGAGCGCCGCCTGAAAGTGGCTCCAGAAAAGTCCGCGATAGCTGTCGTACGTTGCACCGAACCGATCCCAGACGCGGCGCAGGCGACCGACGTGCTGGCCCGTGACGCCGCCCACGCGCCGGCACCAGGCGTCATCCGAATACTCGACCGCGGCCGCCCTAGCCTCGAGCATGGCGGCGCGCCATTGGGAAATGATGCGGCCCTTTTCCCAATTGGTGGTGCTGACGAGCTTCTGCCAGCGGGCTTCAAAAGGTTGACAGGTGGCGTCGAGTTGGGTGGACAATGAAGTCGATGCGGCTTCCATGGAAGGCGAGATCCTCTCGAGGCGTCGTGCGTCTGGGGTTCCTTCCGCCACGGCGCAGCGCGACAGTGAAGCGCGCCGTTCCCAAAAATCCTGCGTGGCAGAGCGGCCTACGCGGTCCGTGCGAGTGGGCGTCGGCCGAACGCGGTTCAACCAACGCGGTGGATCAATCCTGACCCGGCCTCCTTGGACACGTAGCCGCAGGCCGCGCCGCGCCGAATGGAGCAGCCATCAAGGACTGCTCGTGCATCAGCCGCAACGCGCCCGCGGCGCTTTGTGCGCCAAAGGGTCCGCGATTCTAGCCGACAGAATTGGCTCTCGGAAGTATGCCCGCGTGGCATTTGCAGTTCGGACGCAAGATGCTCCAGGGCAACGACTTCGGCAGCGGGCGGTCGGTGTGGGCTGACGTTGTCGCAGACAACTGGTAAACTGAGCGGCCGACGAGCGCGGTCAGACAGCACGTTTTCCGCGCGGCCCGGCGGCCTGCCAGGAATTGCAGGCCCCACCCCGCGGCCTTCGCGTCGCCCCGCGTGCCTTTGCTGCCGCGATGACAACGACATCGGTCGCCTGAGCACGCCTTCGGACCAATCCGCTTGGTTTCATCCACCGGCGCTCGCCTCACGAACACTGAAACCCTGGCCCGGCTGCGCGCCGCGGCGCCGGCGGTCTTGCCGTCGATGCTGTTGTGCGACTTTGGCCATTTGGCCGAAGAAGTTCGCCGCTTGGAATCCGCCGGAGCGGCGGGGCTGCATCTGGACGTCATGGACGGCCACTTCGTTCCAAATTTTACATACGGATTGCCGATCGTTGAGGCGATGCGGGCGGCTACGGCGCTGCCGCTGGATGTCCACCTCATGGTCGCCAATCCCCAGCGGTATCTAGCGGAATTTCACCGGGCCGGCGCCGACGTGCTGACGATCCATGTCGAGGCCGTATCCGACCCGCGCCCGCTGCTAGCCGAGATTCGTCGCCTGGGGGCGTGTGCAGGCCTGGCGTTCAATCCGCCGACGCCCGTCTCCGCCGTTTTCGATTTCCTGCCCGATTGCGACCTGATGCTGGCCATGAGCGTGATGCCCGGGTTTGGGGGCCAGGCGTTCGACCCGTCAGCGCTCGAAAAACTGCATGCGCTTCGGTCGGAAGCCAGGCGCCGGGGCATCGCTTCGCCATTGTGGGAGATCGACGGCGGAGTCAACGACCAAACCATCGCCGATTGCACCGCCGCCGGCGCCGAACTGCTGGTGGCGGGGTCGGCCGTGCTCAAGCGGCCCGATTACCGTGCCGCCCTCGAAGGACTGAGAACGCAGGCTCTGACCGGTCAAAATCGTTCGGCCTCGGCCGCGGAAAACACCAGGAGCAAAGGGCAATAACGAGCATGTGCAGGATCGCACTGATACGAGCGGGGCGAACCGACTTCGACCACCAGGGACGCGTCCAAGGGACGCTCGACCTGCCGTTATCGGAAGAAGGATGGCTGGAGATTGAGCGGCTGGCCGACCAACTGGCCCAAACGCCGCTCGATGCGGTCTACGCGGCCCGTTGCCTGGCATCGTGGGAAACGGCGCAGGCGTTGGCCTTGCGCAAAGGCTTGCGGGCCAAGCAATTGAACAACCTGACCAACGCCAATTTGGGTCTGTGGCAGGGGATGTGCTGGAACGACGTGCGGCAGAAGCACCCCAAGGTTTTTCGCCAATGGGAGGAGGCGCCCGAAACCGTTTGCCCGCCCCAGGGTGAGATGCTCTTGGCCGTTCAACGACGCGCGGCACAGGCCGTCCGCTGGCTGACGCGAAGGCATCGCCGGGGGGGCGCGGCGCTGGTGGCGCCCGAACCGCTGGCGACCATCCTGCGGGCCGAGATTTTGGGCCAACCGGCTCAGAACCTGGGGGGGCCGGCCGACCTCTCCGGGCAGTGCGAATGGCTGGCGCTGCCACCGCAATCAGCGGCTATTCGCCCGGCATGAGATGCGCGACAAACTGGCCAATTCGGCCGCGGCAGCGTAACCTGTACGCTGGCTCAACTCGCACCGCCATGCGACCACGAACAATGGAACCCAGAGAAACCGAATCGCAGGTCCGTAAGCCGCGCCGCGAAAAGCGGGGCGTGCCGCAGGGTTTGTTCCAGCGCTGCCCTGGTTGTCAAAACACCATCTTCCGCAAGGAAGTCGAACGGCGGATGGGGGTCTGCCCGGAGTGCGACTACCATTGGTACGTTTCGGCCCAAGAGCGCATCCGGCAGTTGCTCGACGAAGGAACGTTCGAGGAGTGCGACACCGACCTGTCAGCGGCCGATCCGCTGGGCTTCGTCGACCGCAAGCCATACGTCGATCGTATCCGCGAAGAGCAGCAGCGGACTGGTTTGGCGGACGCGGTGATCACCGGTACCGGGATGATCCGGGCTCGCCGGGTGGCGTTTGGCGTGACCGATTCGGCGTTCATCATGGGGAGCATGGGCTCGGTGGTGGGCGAGAAGCTGGCGCGGCTGGTGGAACGAGCCACCGAGCAGAGCCTGCCGCTGATCATCGTCAGCGGCTCGGGCGGAGGCGCCCGCATGCACGAAGGCATCCTCTCGCTGATGCAGATGGCCAAAGTGTCGGCCGCTTTGGCCCGCCACGATCAGGCAGGCGGGCTCTATATCTCGG
>CAYWTU010000371.1:0-4950 GCA_964461275.1 uncultured Pirellulales bacterium
AAGGAGGATCGCCGCGATCGCTTGATGGCCGCCCAGCAGCAAGTGGCGTTCGCCTGGAACGAGCGACAAGTGGGGCGGACTCTGGATGTGCTGATCGACGCGCCGGTTCCGGGCGAGCGACATGCTTGGATCGGCCGCAGCTACGCCGACGCGCCCGACATCGATCAAGCGGTTTACGTAACCGGCAAGAAAATTCGCCCGGGCCAATTCGTGCCGTGTGAAATCGTAGCCAGTCAAGGTTACGATTTGATTGCCGCGGCGGTGGGGCCGGGGCGGTAGCAAGGGTCATTTCCCATGCCGGTAGGCGGCGCGCAAAACTCGGCCCGCAACACAGTCGTCAACGTCCCCAATGCGTTGACCTTGACCCGGCTGGGGTTGTCCATCGTGCTGTTTGTGTTCTTGGCCTACGGCCAGTACTTGACGAGCTTCGTACTGTTTGTTGTCGCCGCCAGCACCGACTGGCTCGATGGCTACTACGCCCGCAAGTACGGCCAAGTGACGATGCTGGGGCGGATCATGGATCCGTTTGTGGACAAAGTCATTGTCTGCGGAACCTTTGTTTTCTTGGCCGCCATACCGACCAGCGGAATTCGGCCCTGGATGGCGGTCGTCATCTTCGGCCGTGAGATGCTCGTGACCGCCCTGAGGAGCTACTTGGAACAGCAAGGCCAAGATTTCTCGGCACAGTTTTCGGGCAAGCTCAAAATGGCGCTCCAATGCGTGGCGGCGTCGGTCAGTTTGTTTTCGTTGCACTGGTTGGGCGGCGGCGAATTGGCGCAGGAGCCGTGGCTGGGGTGGTTGCTGACGGCGACCGTATGGGCCGCAGTCTTTTTGACGATCTATTCCGGTGTCACGTATGCCCGCTCGGCTTGGCGGTTGTTGATGGCCGCGTGAGCGACGTTGAATCGGGCAAAACCTCCGCTGGCAGTTCTCTTCGCGTGACGCCTGAACCTGACAATTCTGCGCTCTCGCTGCTCTTGGTCCTGGTGGTCTGGGGGTCGATGTTTTCGTGGTTGCTGGTGACCGACCGCTGGCGGCGGGGGTTGCCGATGGTGGCCTACGTCCCGCGGCGCCAGGTGCCATGGAACGGCGCGGCGGTGGGACTGCTGTTGGCGGTGTTCCTGGTCAGTCAGGCGGTCAGCGTGCGACTGGCGCGCCGGTGGTTCGAACCTGCTCAAATGTCCGTCACCGATTCGACGGCCCATGACGTCCAAGGTCCAGACGAGGCTTCCGCCTCAAAGCCCGATGTCACGCGCCCCGGCGGCCACGGCGCCGCGGCACACCCCCTGGTCCGTTTCTTGGCGGCACAGCGCGGCAAGTTGTGGGCCATTTGGCTGGCGGCCGCCGTGGGAGTGGTGATGGCGCCGCTTGTCGAAGAATTGCTGTTTCGCGTCCTGCTCCAGGGGTGGTTAGAGTCGCGCGAGTCGCGCTGGCGACGCGCCTGGTCGCCGCTGCGGCGACTGCCGCGGGGGGTCGTACCGGTAGTCATGCCGGCGCTCGTCTTTGCCAGCTTGCATTTTCGATCGGGGCCGCCGCCCGACGAGACGGAATCGCTGGGGCCCGTGTTGGTGGCCAATGCTTTGGGCAGCCTGGTGACGCTGGTCGTTGCGGTCGTGGTGCTCCGAATGGGGTTCGGCGCGACCCTTTCCGACGCCGGCTTGAACGGGCGGCCCTGGCTGAAAGACATCGGTCGGGGAACGATTGCGTTCGCCGCGCTGCTCGCGCCGATCTATATCGTGCAACTCGCGCTCACCAAGCTCTTGGCGCCGTGGGAAATCGCCGCCGACCCGTTCGCCCTGTTCCTCCTGGCGATGGCGTTGGGCTACTTGTACTATCGTACCCATCGGTTGTTGCCACCGTTGACGTTGCACGTGTGCATCAACCTGTTTGGTCTGATCGCCACCTGGCTGGCGACGCAAAACATGCCCGGCGTTCAGTAAGTGCTTTGAGACGTACCAATGCCGACGAAAAACCACGAGCGTGCCGAGCACGATCATCCGCGAATCCACCATGTGGCGCCCCTCGTCTCGCGAGGCACGGCCTACGCTGCGTTGGTCGCTTCTTGCTGGCTGCTGGCGGCAACGGCCGGTTGCGATCGACGGGGTGAGATCAGCCCGCCGCCCCCTGAACCCCTGGCCCTTGACGCCCCCTGGCCAAAAATGCTGTCAGAACTGGGCATCTACGCCGGCGAACTCAAGGAGCTGAACCCGGCGCCAGGGATGGTCCCGTACGAATTGAATTCTCCCGGTTACTTCGATGACGCCCGGGCCGAGCGCATCATTCGCTTGCCCCGTGACAAGCTAGCACAATACAAACCGGACGACTCGCTCGACTTTCCGCCCGGCACGCTCGTCGCGCAGACATTGTATTTCCCCCACGACGAGCGCGATCCTTCGGCCGGTCGACGCATCACCGAGACCCGCCTCATGGTCAAAGAGACCAAAGGTTGGGTCGCGGCGCCGTACGTGTGGAACCCTGAACAGACCGACGCCAAGCTGACGTACATCGGCAAACGAATTCCACTCTCCTGGACCGGGCGCGACGGCAAAACTCAGGCATACGACCTGCCGGTCCCGGACGCCAACGGCTGCAAACGCTGCCACAAGGTCACCGGCCGCTTTACCCCCATCGGCCTTAGCCCGCGGCAGTTGAATCGTCCTATTCCTGCAGCGCTGAAATCCGGCGACGGCGCGGCCAACCAACTTGCCTGGTGGAAGGATCATGGTCTGTTGAAAGACCTGCCCAGCCAGCCGCCGCAACTGGCCGATTGGCGCCAATCGGCTTCCGGCAGCGTGGAAGAGCGAGCCCGCGCCTGGTTGGAGGTGAACTGCGCACACTGCCACAATCCGCTCGGCGCCGCCCGCAACTCGGGCCTGCAATTGGGGGCCAACGTCAAGCATCCGCCGCTGTATGGCGTGTACAAAACTCCCGTGGCCGCAGGTCGCGGCAGCGGCACGTTCGCCTTCGACATTGTCCCTGGCCAGCCCGACCAGTCGATTCTGGTCTACCGGATCAGCTCGACGCAGGCGGGGGTGGTGATGCCCGAGTTTGGTCGCGGCCGCGTGGATCACGACGGCGTGGCGCTGGTCAAAGAGTGGATTGCCGGCATGTCGTCCAGTGAGGCGGGTGCGGACATCGTGGGCGATGTACGCGAGTTGGCCCCCGAGCAGATGCAAGATTGGCTGGCGCAGGCGGCGGAGAAAGGGGACGCGGCCCGGGGCGAGCGCGTCTTTCTGCGCCGCGATCTGAGCTGCGTCAAATGCCACGCGCTGGGAGGCGTCGGGGGCCACGTTGGGCCGGACCTACTGACCCGCCCGCAGCCCCTCCAACCGGCCGAGATTGTCGAATCCATCCTGTTGCCGGCCAAGTCCGTCAAGGAAGGTTACGCCACCGTGACGGTCAATCTGGACGATGGCCGATCGATCTCCGGCATCAAAGTCCGCGAAGACGCGAAAACACTGGTGCTGCGCGACCCGGTCCGCGGCGACACGGTGATTGACGTCGGCTCGATTGAAGATCGGGCCGACGGCGGAACGCTGATGCCCACCGGCGTTGTGGCCCGCTTGCCCAAGGGCGAGTTTCTGGACCTGGTTCGGTTTCTCAGCGAGATGAAGCCGCCACCGACACTCACCGACGGCGCCCACGTGGTGCGCCGCTGGGAAGTCATTTCGACGTCACTGGCCCAGGTGATCGGCCCAATCACCGACGCGGCGTTGCAGCGGCTTTTCAAGCAAGCAGAATTGCCCTGGGAAACGTGCTTCTCGCAGCTCGACGGCCTGTTGCCGCTCGACGCGCTGACGAGCGACCCGGAAGCGCACGTCGTCTGGTTACGGACGGCGTTCGAACTACGCGAGCCGACCGACCTTAACGTCCATTGGGACGGGGCGTCGCCGCAGGGTTGGATCATAGGGAGCGCCGTGCTGCCGGCGGGCCAGGGCCCCGTTGCCGTCGCCGCAGGCCGACACGAACTGTGGCTGCACCTGGACCGTCGCCAGGTCAGTTCGGGCACGCTCCGCTGCACCATTGCCCAGCCAACCGACAAGCCCGACGCGTTGCGACTGTTGGGCGACGACGCGGCGACGCCTGCTGCGCCGTAGACGGGATGCGCCCAAGTCGTCGCTATCGCCGCTATCGTTTCGTCAGCGCCGCCCGGCCCGCTTGTACGAGCGCCGGAATGTTGCTGCGCACGTTGGCCCTTGCCGCCAACTGTCGCTCTTCGTCGGTGGCAAAATCGCGATCCCAGGCCAACAGCTTGGGTGTCATCAGCCGATGCCATAGCGGCGGAATCAACGCCACGACGATCGTCGTCAGATAGCCGTTGATCATCAGCGGTGCGTCGGGAAGCGGCCTCAATTCGTGGTACGGCGTCTCGCCTTGCGCATGGTGGTGCGAGTGACGCGTCAGATTGAACATGGTCCACGAGCTGACGCGGCGATTGGTGTTCCACGAATGGCGCGGCTGCACGGGCGTCGCCGGGTTGCGAACGATGCCGTAGTGCTCCATGTAGTTGACGATCTCGAGCAGCGACTTGCCCCACAGCGCGCAGGCGGCGAAAAACAGCGCTGCTGTCCAGCCTCCCATGGCATACGCGATTCCCACCAAGACCACGCTCATCAGGTGCCCGCGAATCATGGCGTTGTGCCAACTGAGCACCGGCAGGCGTTTCTTCGTCAAGCGGTCCGACTCGATTTTCCAGGCGCTGAAGTTTCCCTGGATCGTCGAAAGGAGGACGTGCCGATAGACGTTGCGGCCGCGGGGGGCGGTGGCGGGGTCGTCTTCGGTCGAGACATAGCGGTGATGGCCGTAAACGTGCTCGATGGAAAAAATGGTGTCGAAGCTGAACGCCAGCAGCCAACGGCCGATGAACATGGAGACCCGGTCCCAGGTGCGGTGCGTCAACTCATGCGCGGTGATCGTTCCCACCATGCCAATCATCAGACCCGTCGTCAG
>CAYWTU010000372.1:0-4948 GCA_964461275.1 uncultured Pirellulales bacterium
CGAGACGAGCCGTTGCAAATCGTCGGAACTAGCCGCGGCGGACATGGACGTTCCTTAGCTGGTGAAGGCTGGCAATGGGGTCACGCATGCGGCATGACGCAACGCCTTGCCGTCGTATCGCCTCGAAGGCCAGGACGGCAAGGACCGCGAGCCGGCGGCAGGTGAGGTCCCCGGCGGCGTCGCCGCAGACCCTCGAAAATACCGCACCGCCCGCCCGTCCACAACTCGGCCTGCGTTCCCTCACCGGAACGAAAGGCTCGCCCAGGAAAGGAATTCCGTTTCGAATGCAACAAGCACCCTGCCCGTTTCGCGCGCATATCCAAACTGATCGGTGTCGTCGTGGCTCAATAGGCCGACGTCGCGACTCACGGTGACGTCAATCTGCCTGCGGCGCGAACCAACGGCTGCCGTCCGCCGTTGCAACTCGATTGCCTCGCCGTACCCCCTCTTGTATGCTGCTGCCTCGGCGGGTCCGCGGACACGACGCCGACTTCTCACGGCGTCCCCTCCCGTTCACTCCAGCAGTCGAGTATTACCATGCAACTCCAGGGCAAGGCGGCAGTCGTCACTGGCGGAGGCACCGGCGTCGGTCGGGCTACGGCACTGGGCCTGGCGCGGCAAGGATGCGCTGTTTTGATCAACTACAGCCGCTCGCGCGACGAGGCCGAGCAGA
The DNA here is from genome assembly GCA_964461275.1 of uncultured Pirellulales bacterium. GTDB lineage: Bacteria > Planctomycetota > Planctomycetia > Pirellulales > CAYNRE01 > CAYWTU01. The sequence continues at coordinate 674 of CAYWTU010000372.1, forward strand.
CCGCCAGCGACCTGCAAACGCTGGGCGTGCGATGCATCGCCATGCAGGCCGACGTGGCGGACGACGCGGCCTGCCGGGCCATGATGGCCCGGGCCGCCCGCGAATTCGGCCGGCTCGACGTGCTCGTGAACAACGCCGGCACGACGCGCTTCATCGCACACCACGACCTGGACGCCGTCACCACGGCCGACTGGGACCATATCTTGGGCGTCAACCTGCGCGGGGCGTTTCAGTGCGCCAGGGCCGCACGCGAGCCCATGCTGGCCGCCGGCGGCGGCACGATCATCAACGTGACCAGCGTGGCGGGCATCAGCGGCGCCGGCAGCAGCATCCCTTACGCCTGTTCCAAGGCGGCGCTGAACAACCTAACGATCACGCTGGCCCGTGTGCTCGGGCCAACGATTCGGGTCAACGCCGTGGCCCCGGGCTTCATCACCGGACGCTGGCTCGAGCAGGGATTGGGCCCGGTTTATGAAATCGTCAAACAGCAGATGGAAGCCCGCGTGCCGCTGGGCAAAGTGAACCAGCCCGAAGACGTGGCCGCCGCCATCTTGAGCCTGATCACCGGCGGCGACATGATCACCGGCCAAGTCCTGGTGTGCGACGGTGGGATGCTGATCGCGGGTTAGTTTGATCGGAGCAACGTCGCCCGGCGCTGGCCCTATGGTCCACCGCTCACTGCCGCCGCTGTTGATACTTTCGGCTGGCTGCTTCCAGCGTCTTGCGTTCCGCCTTGGTCAGGCTGGCTTCGCCCTGCCGGCTGATTTTGTCCAAGATCGCGTCCACCTTCGCGCTCAGGTTCTCATCGTCGGCCGTTGGATGGTGCAGCCGAAGTTTCGGCCTGCCTTTGAACAGCCGCTTGAAGTCAAACGCCGCGGGCGCCAGCCGCCCTAGGTTCCATTGCAAGCGGTAATACAAGAAGCCAAACGCGGCGCCTCCCAAGTGCGCCACGTAGGCCACATTCGCTCCCGCGTTGTCGCCCAACGCGCCCGCCAAATCGATGAACACAAACAGCCCCGCCAATAGCCAGGCCGGCAGCGGCAAAACGCCCATCAGCAAAATCTGCCGATACGGATAGTGCATGGCGTACAAGACCACCAACGCCAACACCGCCCCCGAGGCGCCCAGCAGCGCTTGCTCCGACCGGCCGGCTGCGGCGCCGATGTTCTCCCGCACCAGCCAAGCCACCCCCGCCACCACAATCGCCGTCAGGTAAAATCGCAGAAACTCTTTTACCCCGTAGTGCTGCTCCAGCTCGCGGCCAAACCAGTACAGCCCGGCCATGTTGAAGATCACGTGCCAGACCTGCCGAGGGTCGTGCGTGAAGCCGTAGGTCAGCAACCGCCACGCCATCCAGGGCCGCTGCCATTCGCGCGACCATAGCGCCATCTGGTCGAACAGCCAACTGCCGCTGATCAAGTTGACCAGGTACAGCACGATGTTGATGGCGATCAGCTTGCCCACGAGCGACAGGCCGGCAAACGAAAAATTGCCTTGCTCCTCGCGGTAGTATTCGCGGTCGTAAACGCCCATGGCGATGCAGGTTCTGCCGGTGAAACGGCGGCTGGGGGGCATGGCGCCAAATCGGCGCCGTTCAGCCCGGCCGCCAGAGAATTCGGTTCCTTCCAGATGACAAGGCGACGACCAGATTCTACACCGACCGACCGCCGGCCAACCAGACGAAGCGGCGGCCGAATAGCGCCGCATGCAGAAAATCTCACCGCCCGGCGGCGCCGGTACCAGTCAGTTCGTCCGCCTGACGCAAGGCCTCCAGTTGCCGCGAGGCAAGCTGTTGGGCAAGCTCCTGATTGCTGTGCAGCAGCTTGGCAATGGCCTGCTGCGAATCGCCGAATTGACGCTTAAGGGCGGCCAGGTGATCGCCTACCGCGTCGCGCTCCCGCTCCAACTGGGCTAGGTCTTGCCGAAGGTCCGCAATCTGCTGCTCGTGGAATGCGACTTGCTTCTTGGCGTCGGCCACGGCCTTTTCGATCGATTCCCATTCCGACTTGGCCGCCGCCAGCTCGTCCACGCGGATGGCCCGCTGTCGCAGATACTCCGTGAACAACAGCAAATAATCGCGCAGCGCCCGTTGATACTTCCCCTCGACCACTCGGTCCGCGTTGCCTCCCTGCGAGGGCTTCCCGTCGCGCAAGAATTCCTCGACGGTCGTCGCTGGCATCATCCCTTTGAGTTTCTCTTCGGGCAATCCGGCAAACACCGCGTGCGAATCGCCAGGCATTTTCTCGTAGGCAATCCACGGCCCGGCACTTCCCCGCAGCCGTTCCATTTCTGCGGCCGAGAGCTGGTCCGTCGGCGACAACGTCACGTTCGGGTCGGCAACGGAAGTGACTTTATATTGGCCCAAATACTTGGCCGGAACGTCCGCCGTGGCGGTCGTGAACAGGAACAGCGTCATCTCCGCCGCCAATTGCGATGGCGCCGGGTTGGGCACCGTCAAATTCACCTTGACCGTTCCAGAAGCGGCATCTGCTTCCACGCCCGCCGGTTGACAGTCGGTCCAGATCCGGCCGCGGCCAAACGTCACTTCGTGCAGCCGCAACTCCAAATCGTGTACGCCCGGGTCGCCTGCGTATAGCCGCTCGTTGTTGTCGGCCTGCTGCTTGATAGTCGATTCAAGCTGATTGACTACCTCGCGATGGCTTTTTTGCAGCTTAAGCTCAGCCGCTGCCAACACCAGAAACGCGATGGCCGCCACCATGACCAGCCCAATGAACACCTTGCTGACAATGCTCATGGCAACCTATCGCGACGGTTGGCGGTTGGGGGCAGATCCGTCGCCCGGCTGAATCGATGCCGGCGGCAAGAATTACCAAAAGCCTGCCGGCAAAACACCTTACATCGACTATAGGTACGCCTCAGGGGGGTGTCAAGATTTGCCTAGCTTTGCTTGTTCGCCAGCCCAATCGGCCAAGTCAACGCAAGCTAAATGGCAACCATGGCGGGCAATTGTTCCGATTATGACGGTAGGCACTGCGAATCGTTCAAGACTGAATCATTGAATCGCCGAAATTTGGCCCCAGCGAATCGTTCACCGCGGAGCCGATCGGTCGGTCTCCGCGCCCAGCGATCGCCGACCTAATAGGCTGCCCAACAACCCGACAACGGCCCTCTAACTCCCGTTGTTTTCAGCGAATCGAACAGGTTGTTCGTTGGACTCTTAAGGCCCCCCGTGACCGTCGATTTTCACACCGCCGAACTCCATAACGCGGCGTACGCCGCCGCCTGGATCGACGACGTCCTGCGCCTGAACGGTCTGGCTCGGCGTTTGCTGGAAGGGGTCCTGGAGCGTGCCGAAGCTTGCCAGCTAACCGGCCCGCAGTTCTGCATCCTGTGGTCCGCCAACGGCAGTGGGCATCGGGGCGTCTGTCAACTCGACCTGGTGCAGCAAACAGGTCTCTCGGCCGCCCACGTAAGCGGGCTGGTCGAGCAGCTCCGGCAACGCGGTCTCCTCGTTGGGCAGCGAGACCCTGCTGACCGTCGGCGGCAGGTCTGGTCGTTGACGCCGGCTGGCCGCCAATGCCTGGCCGCCGTCGCGCAGCACGTCGCCTGTTGGCTGGAAACCGAAGGCCAGAGCCTCGGACTGTCAGCGGCCATAGACAGTGCGTTGCGGATCATTGCCCCGAATCAAGTCCCCAAGCCGGCAAGCGCCCCCGCTCCAAAGGAGGCCGCTTGATGCGCCGCCTCCCAGAAAAATCCCGGCGTCATTGGCCCAAGTGCGCTGCGCTGGTCTGCCTGGCGCTGCTAACCGGTGCAGGGTGCGCCCGCGAGCGCTATCGACTGCTCGCCGACAACGAGGTTTACGGCCTGTTGGAAGGCGCGTCGCAAGATTGCCGTTGGGAGCTGCGCGACTACACCATCGACCTCAATCCGAAGGCCCGCTACTTCGACCCGTACGGAATCGACTATCCCCCCATGCCCCCCGACGACCCCACGGCGCATCGCCTGATGCACTGCGTCGACTGCAAACGCGGGTACCCCTGCTGGCACAAGAACGGTGATATCTCCGACGTCGAAACCACCGATTGGCTCTGCTCACTCCCGCGGAGGGAGAACGGCGCCGTGTCGCTCGACCGTCGCAGCGCCGTGGAAACCGCGCTCGTGCATTCACGCGAATACCGCACGCAAACAGAAAACCTGTATCTCTCGGCACTCGACGTAGCCTTCGAGAGATTTCGTTTCGACGCCCAGTTCTTCGGCGGCAACTCGGTGTTCTACAACGCCGACGGTCGCCTCCGCACGGCGGCCAACAACTCC
>CAYWTU010000373.1:0-4940 GCA_964461275.1 uncultured Pirellulales bacterium
CTGCAACACATCGAGTTCACACTCGACGATCAAATCGCCGACCCAATGCAGCCCCAAGCACTCGGGGCGGCCGCTCCCGGCGCCATAGCGATACGTGTTGTAGGCGGCGAAGTCGGTGATCAATTGCGGCGGCGGATTTGGCGCTGGCTCATTCACTTCAGCTCTTTCCGCGCGCGCCCAATCGTCGTCGCCCGGCGGCGAGTGGGAATAACGCAGCCAGGCCATGGCCTGTTTTGCGCCGCGGCTGACGAACGTAGAGCCCGACGGTTCGGCTTGCCAGTTGCCCAAACCATCCGAGGTCGCCGCTGCTCCGATAGCTCCAAGCGGCGAAACGTTTTCGCCGGCCGGGACCTGAGAATGCCATCGCGACTGCCAGGAAGGCACGCCTTGTTGCCGCGGCTGACGGTCGGCGTCGTGAACCAACTGGGCCATCGCCATGATTTTGTCGGCCGGCTTGCGGAGGATTTCGAGGGAACCGTCGGCGCCCGCCCTCCACAGGTCGCCTTGCCAAATGCGGACCGTTTCGCGTGGCAGGCCGACGAGCCGCTTGATGTAACACTCGTCGGCCTGTTCCGGAAACCGAAATACGGTGACGTCCCAGCGCCTCGGCCCGCCAAGGGCATACGGATGCTTTACCGCCAAGATGCGGTCGCCGTTGTAGCTTGGCGCGCGGTCGGCTTCGGTAGAATCGTTTCGGAGCGACCTTGTGTGGCGGCAGACTGGGCACGTGCCGGCCCGCACCCAGACACCGCGCGGCCGGCCGGTCTCGTAGTCGATTTCACCCGCGGTATTGACTTGGAACGGTTGCCCACAGGCCAGGCACTCGACGTCTTTGTGTCGGCCAAGGAGCGCCGGGGCCATCGATCCGGTGGGAATGACGAACGACTCGGCGCAAAACGTGCGAAACAAAAACGCCAGAACGAACGCCACAGCCAACGATTCAATTGTCTCGCGCAGGCCTGCTGACGGACCAGGCGAGCGTAGCGCGGCCACAGCCGTCGCCTGGGCCGCGGTGTTCGACGCATCGGCGGGCGCTGCGCTGGTCACGTTGGGTCCCCCAAGCTTCCTGAATTCGTTGTTTGATTCGTTTCGACTGAAAGTCGTCTGAGTCAGGCCTGGCTACGGAGCTGCGCTGGCGGCGCCGCGACGCTCGCGCTGGTCAACGGCGGCCCGCAGCAAACGGACGAACTCCGCGTCGACCATTCCGCGGGCATGACCCAGGCCGTCGGCCTGAACCGGCAGCCCGACCGCGGCGCGGAACCGTTCCACTGCCGCAACGGTCTCCAAGTCGAACAGCTCGAACTCCTCCAGTTCCGACAGTCTTGTCGCGTCCTGCAAGTCGGGCCGAAAACAACCCACCGCGTGCAACATCTTTTTTAGCTCGGCCACGTCCTCGCCACGAATCTCCTGAAACGCCCGGTAGCCCAGGCGGCGAAAGATGGTGTCGAATTGGCGGCGCAACTCGGCAACCGGCTGCGGCGCTTCGGAGACATGCAACGAGACGAGGATGTGGTCGCCATTGATGCCGGGATGGTTCGCGTCGGCGACGACCAAAGCCGCCGATTGCTTCTGGCCGGTGCGCTTGTCGCCCCCCGCCTGTTGACCCGCCTCCAGGGCCGACAGCAGCCGGTCGGCCAGCGAGCGGCTGGTGCCGGCGGTAGCTTCAAACACGGCAGCCACGGCGTTAATGACGGCCCGGCCAGCCAGCAGGTTCCCCTGAACGCAGTAGCCTGCCCCTTCCGTGGCGCCGGCGTAGTCGGCGGTCGCTTGTCCGGTGAACGTTGCCGTGCGGCCTTGCATGTCGACCATGCCCAGTTGCCGTCGGGAGGCGAGCGTGTCGTCGGCCAGGAGTTGGCGGACGGCGTCGCTGGGGGCGACCCCCTGCGCCAGCAGGTCCAGGCCGCGCGGGCCGAAGCTGTGATTCGTCCAAGCCTGGGTGGCCACCGCGCCCACGCCGGCACGAACCCAGGGAACACCGCGGCCCACTTGAGTGACGCGCGTGGTGACCGCCACGCCGCATTGCCCGGCCGCAACGTCCGCCGCGCAGATAGAAAACGTGGCGTAATTCTCATCGGCAGGCGCCGGTTCGACCGCGCCGCCGAACCGATACGCGCACAGGGCGGCCAGCAGGCACGACAAACCGGCAAGCCGCGGAGAGGTGGACATGGACTCGAGTGCGACAAAGGGGCGAGGCGAACCTACCGTCGGTCTACGCATTCTTGAGCTTTGCCAGCTCCGCCTCGACCGAAGCCATTTCTTTCTCCAGCCGAGGGATCTCGGCCGGGTCGTCAGGCTGCTTTTTCGCCGCCACCAACAGCGTCCGCAGCTTCTGCATCCGCTGCTGCAACACGTCCACTCGCTTTTTTTGTTTCTTGTCCATGAGACGTTCAGCTTATCCCCTCAGGTGGATTCAAAGTCTGGCCTGCAAACACTTCGCCACGCCGGCCGACTCCGCCTCGTGCAGGCCGAAACATTCACACAACAGTCCGAGCGCCGCGGGCGATAGCTCGGCCTGCAACTCGTCGCGCAGCCGGGCCACTTTGTCCAGCACTTCGCTCGATTCCAGTTGCCGCTGTTGAAACGCAGCGGCACAGTGCTCAGCCCGGGCCGCGCCAATCCCGAACAACTCGCCCAGCGTCTCGGCCGCCTGCGGCAATTGATTGGCCTCGATTTCGGCCAAGAACCGATCCAGGCTGGCGGGGCCCGCCAGCGGCAGTGGCTCGAGCGGCTGACTCACCACGTATACGCTCGGCGCTTCGCACGCCTCCGACAGGATCTCTTCTGATTCGCTGGTGAAATCCGCCAACGTCAACAGGTCGGCGTCACCATCGGGCGCTTGGGCGTGCTCCTCGCCGCTTTGCAAACCGGCCAGCAGGGCATTGACGTTGCTGAGCCGGCCGCCCAACTGATCGTACAACGTTTCCAGCTCGCTGTGAAACGTCTCTCCCGCGGCGTCATCCAAAATTTCGCCTTGCGCGTCGAGAACCCGCTCGGTCAATCGTTCGATGAGCGTCTGACGCGCCCGCTTCAGGATGGCGATGGCACTGGCCCGTTGATCCATGGCAATGACCCCAAAGCCCCAGGTTGCACGACAATGCAGCGGCGCTACCCGCATCATAGTTGCCCCCGCCGCCGCGAGCAAAGCGGGGCGCCCCATGGCGGCCGCGGCGATGGTTTGGTTCGAGAAGCTGCCGCGGCCAGTTGATAGAATACGTCCTGCCCGTGGCGATTCCGCTAACATTGCCCCACCGACCATATCATGCCGTCCTTCCGTTGGATCGCCGTCGCAACGTGCTGCCTGATGGGACTGCCAATGCCGGGGCGGTCGGATGAGTCGGCTGATGACCGACCGCGCCGGCCGACCGAAGCCCAGGCTTCGTTTCACACGCCTGCCGACCTGCGCGTCGAACTGGTGGCCGCGGAACCGATGGTGGAAAGCCCCGTGGCCGCGGCGTTCCTCTCGCCCACGCGCCTGCTTGTCGTGGAGAACCGCGGCTATCCCACGGGTCCGCCGCCCGGCCAGCCGCCGCAGGGCCGCGTCTCGCTGCTCACCGATACCGATGGCGACGGTCAATTCGACATCCGTGGAACCTTTGCCGACGAACTCACGTTTCCTAACGGCGTGATGCCGCATCGCGACGGCGCGATCGTTACCTGCGCCCCGGACGTGTTGTTTTTGGCCGACCGCGATGGCGACGGGCGGGCCGAAGTGAGACAAGCGCTGCTCACCGGATTCTCCACGGCGGGCAGCACGCAGCTTCGCGTCAGTCATCCAGTCTTGGGTCACGACGGCTGGATTTACGTTTGCGGCGGACTGACGGGCGGCAAGGTTCGCCGACCGGATGAGCCGGTCGACAAAGCGCTGACGGTCGGCCGGGCCGATGTCCGGTTTCGCGAGGTGAACGGCGCCGTGAGTTATGAAAAAGTGGATGGTGGCGGACAATTTGGCCAATCGTTCGACGACTTCGGCAGACGGTTCATTTGCTACAACCGCGTGCAGGTACAGCACGTTGTGCTGTCGTCGGCAATCTTGCAGCGGAACAAGTACCTGGCGTTCGCCGACTCTGTGCAGAACTGCCCGGCGGATTTGGTGGCCGAGCCGCTCGCCGGGCACGGCGCGGCGGCCCGAATTTTTCCCCGGAGCCAGAACGTGACGACCGCCGATTCTCATGCCGGCACGTTCACCGCCGCTTGCGGCGTGACGGTGTTTCGAGGCCGCGGGCTGGGGCCAGGCTATCGGGGAGTGGCGTTTTCCTGCGACCCGACAGCCAACCTGGTCCATGCCGACCGGCTGGCGCCGCACGGGGCGACGTTCCTGGCCCGGCCGCTCGTCGACGGCGCCGAGGTGTTGGCCAGTGAAGACAACTGGTTCCGGCCGGTGAACCTGTTCCATGGCCCGGACGGGGCACTGTACGTCTGCGACATGTATCGCCGCACCATCGAGCATCCAGATTACCTGCCCGAGGAAATTCGCAAGCGGACCGACTTCGACACCGGCAAAAACCTGGGACGGATTTGGCGGATTGCGGCGAAAGAGAAATCGTCGACGCCCGATTGGTCGGACGACCCGACTGCGGAACAACTTGTGAGCTGGCTTCGCCAGGGCGACGGCTGGTGGCAAGACGAGGCGGCGCGGCGGATGCTTGAATCAAGCGACCGTCGAATCAACGACGCCTTACGTGAACTGCTTTTCGACAAGCAGGCTCCTGTGGAGGCTTCCACGCGCGCTTTGTGGCTCCTCGCATCGAACATAGGAATAGAGTCCCATATCGTCGATTCCGCACTCACAGATTCGCGCCCTCGGGTGCGTGAAACGGCGCTGTCGATCAGTGATGAACTCGCCGCCTCGGTCAGCCTCAACGTGCTGAAATGCGCCGTCGATGACGATCCGCGTGTGCGATTCTCAGCGGCGCTTGCGTTGCATCGCGCCGAACAACTCG
>CAYWTU010000374.1:0-4934 GCA_964461275.1 uncultured Pirellulales bacterium
GCTCGTCCAAGATCGACGCCAGCGGCAAGCTTTCTGCGACGTGGTTGTGCCGGCAGGCTTGGAAAGCCGCGTCATGGCAAGGTTGGCGGTGGCGCAACCGGCAACCGCTGGCGAAACAGTTCAGCCGGCGCTTCGTGCACGGCTTCAGGCAAGGCGGCGCTGGCTGTGGACGGCGGCCGGGGTGGCGGCAGCCGCCTGCGTGGCCTTGGCCGTGGGATTGTGGCCGCAACGGCCGGCCTACGATCTGGAAGCGCTGTACCGCGATGCTCGCGACTTTCACGCCCGTGAGGCGGCGGAACCGGTCGTTCTGTTGTCGGCAAAACGGCCCGACGAATACGAGCCCAGCAGCTACGTCTTGGGGGCCGACGGACCGCACGTCGCTTGGCGGAACGTGAAACGATTGTTGGGGCGCGGGGGGATCGCCTATCGACTACAGTCGGACGAAGGTGTGACCGCGACCCTATACGTGGTGAAACTGGCGCCCCGGCCCGGCGCGCCCGATTTGTCGCGGCTGTTGCCCACGCAGCCTCCCAAGCGCCCGTCGTTCACCGATGGCGTCACTACGGCCGCCTGGCAGCAGGCGCCGTATGCACACGTGCTGGTGATCGACGGTCCGGAACGGCTCTACCGCCAATTCGTCCGCGAGCCGCGCAGTTTGGCATCCATGCCGATGCACCGGCAGCTCACCGTGGTTGGGCTGGCCGGGGGGGCGATTGCTGGAAGAATTTCCGCCAGACGCTAGGTTGCCAGCGCTGGTCCAGCGCGATTTCAGTGACGGCGTCAATCTGCATGGCGGTGCCGGGCCGCGGCGGCTCCTCGGGCGTCAGGACGGAAAGTCCCAAGATTTCCATTTCAGCCGGTTGCACGCTGAGCAGGTCCAACGGTCTCCAGGCCAGTTGTATTTCCTGCACCCGCTGCTGCGACACGAGCCGGCCGCGTTCTGTTGCGAATGCCGCCAACAACAGTGGGTCATTCAGTTCCATTCCGGTAAGGAGCACCTCATACGGCTCGCCATCGGTTGAAGTGGGAAATGGCCGGACGATTCGCTGCCCGTCGTCCAGCACGAGCATGGCGAAGGCGCGACCCGGCTTGCGAAAGCCGAACATCGCGGTCCGGGCAATCCGCAACCTCAGCAGCAACAGATCAGACGCGCGGCAGGCGTCGGTGAGAACGGGGACCGACAGGCCACGACCCTCGAGCGGCTCGAATGTTATCGGAGCCATATCGATTCGTCGCTCCCTCCAACGGACGGGCGTCTCGCGAGGCAACAGCAGCGCTTGCCCGAACTCGACCGGAAATGCCAGGCGATAATTTTCTATAAGATAGCGAAATATCGGCGCGGTCCGGGTAACGTTGGACATCCCGTCCGGTTCGATGCCGGCGGTGAACAGCAACACCGGCGCATGAGGCGCAGCGCCCAGGTTTCGCAGCGTATGGGCGGCCAACGTGGCGTTGTGTGATTCGATGGGGTGGATCGTGGGAACGGGATTTCGCCTTCCCGCCAAGACGTTGATCATGGCGCCGTACGGCCAGACGACCAGATCCGGTCCGGGAAGTGTTTTCACGCGGTCAACGGCCGACTGGACCACGGGATCGATGGCCACGAAACGCGCGGGAGCTGGGCTGAATCGCGAAAGTTGCAGCAGTCGAATCTGCCACCCTGCCGAGAAAGTGTGCGTAAAGACCCAGGGAAGCAGCAAGACCGCCGGTAAAGCAAGGGCCGCCCGGCGCGGCCATCGGCTCACTGCCGCCGGCGCCAGGTTCAACGAATCGCTGGCGGCCGCCGTTCGCCAGTTCCACAACATACAGGGAAGCATCACGCCGCCGACAAACAGGCACGGTGCAACGGCCCGCCAGACGTGAAAAATGTCGCTACGGGTTAGGCCGTAGCGCACCAGAACCGCGGCGTACACCGCGGCCCCGATGAGACGCAACCAGGCGGCGGGTTCGGAGTGGCCGAAGGTTTCTGTTGAGCAGCGTTTGAGACCCGTTGTCGCCGCGACCAAAGCGGCCACTGCGACGGGGAGCGGCAGACACAACAGCGCTAGGTCCTGGGGGCGTCCGCTGGCCGCCCAACTGCGGGGATAGCTGGCGACCAGGCTCAGGTTCTCTTGCCAGTATTGCCGTCCAACGGGATGAAGGTGCAAGGCGGCGACAAGGCCGGCGAACACGGTCATGGCCCCCACTGCCGCGCCGCCGGCGCCCCAGCGCAGGCGCCGACGTTGATCGGGCTGTTGTACTGCCGGGCAGGCGACAATGACCACGGCTGTTAGCGCCTCGGCGGCCAAGGTCAGCGGCCCCATCTCGAACGAGTAGCTCGACATCACGGCCGGGGCCAGCGACCACGCGGCCAGCGTGCGCCACGGCCAGCGCATGCGCTGGCCCTCAGCCGGCAGCGACGAGACCAGCCAACCGGCGCCCAAAGCCAGCGGCGCCAAACCGGCCATTGGCTTGAACCACGTGGCCCGGAAATCGCCGGGCGCCGCCAAAGTCACCACCCACACCATAAAGAACAGCTTGCTCACGTGGCCCGGCGCCGGGGTGCTTCGCGTCAGCCACCAGCACGCCGCAACGATGAACACCGTCTCCAAGACGCCGTGAAATCGCATCAGCGATGCGGCGTCGCGGCCGGGAATGATCCATCCCAGGGCATGCAAGACCTGATAGGTCGGCCCGTAGTTGAACGTCAGGTCGCGCCCAGAGATTTGGTTGTGGTCGAGCGCGGCCGGGAGCGCCATTCGCCAACTGTCGTCCAAAAAACGGTGGGTGGTGACGAATTGCTGTGGTGAGAATGATTCGCTGGGCAGGGTTCCCAGCAACACCAGCAGGCCGAACGCGACGCGCCATTGCCAGCCGTCGCGACGCGCCTGTCTGCCGCCAGCGACTGTGGACGAAAACATACCGTCGCCTCGTTGATTATTCGGACGTCGCGGTGAGGTCCGCGGCCTGAACATCCAGCGTGTCGGGCGAAACCTGGACCTTGACGATATGCGGTCGATTGACGCCGCCAGTGACGTGGAACACTTGCAGGCGGCGCTGTCCGGGCGTCAGGGCCGTCTCCGGAATCAACCCACTTAAAACCCACTGGCCATCGCCCTGATCGAGGCCGGGGCAACTGGCTACCACGGCCTCGTCCACTGCAATCAGCAGGTCCAGGCGCTTGGCGCCGGCGGGCACGCTATGGAAATGGCCGACGATGAGCGCAGGAACCGTCGCCCCTTCGTAATCCTTACCCCACGTCAGCAAATCGGTATTGAGTTCGAGCGTGAACGGCGCTTCGCCCTGCACCGCGAGCTGCTCGACGCGCTGACCGATGAGCTCTTTGCGCGGGCCAAGTTCGAACAGCTTGGAAATGGGCCCGACCCCGAACAGCTTGTGCTGCCGAACCAGCGTGGCGAACTTGGCCTGCGGGTCGTCGTCGACATCCTGGCGGCGCCATAAACCGCTTTCGATGCGCTTTTGACGACGCTGCGGCAGTTGGTCGTCGAGCGCCGATCGCCCTTGAACGGGCCAAGGCAACGGCGCCCCCAGCGCATCGGCGATCGTCGGCAAGATGTCGATCGTTTCGACATTGCGGTCGCTGATGTCGCCCGACATCTGACCGGGCCGCTTGATCAACAGCGGCACCGCCATGATGTCCCAGGGGTGCTGCGTGCGTGCTGGATCGCGCCGCGCCTCTTTGGGCCAGAAACTTTCACCGTGGTCGGCCGTGACCACCACCAGCGCCCGATCGTACAGCCCAATATGCCGTAATTTAGCCGTCAATTCGCCGATCAACTCGTCCACCAGCTTAACCTGCAAGAGGTGTCGCTGGTGCGCTTGCGCGACTAGCCAATCGTACTTAGACCACAGCCGCACGCCCTCGTCGAACCCCGCCAGGTGCACGTAGTTGGGCGGAACATACAGCCGGCCTGAGGGCATGTGGGCGAACGGGTCGTGCGGCAGGAGGATATGCAAGAAGTGCAGCGCCGGCCGCTCGTCGGCGTCGATCGCGTCGACGAATTCTTGAAACCGCTTGAGACGACCGACGTGGGCAATTCCAGCGCGAAGATTGATCTCTTCCAGCGACGGGCCGACGAAATCATTCCAAGTGGCGGTAACGCCCGGCAAACGGCGCGCCCAGTCGGTCGGCAGCACGAGATGGCCGAAGATCACGGCCAAGTCGCGGGCCATCCGCGCTGCGCCCTCGCCACGCGCGGCGGACGGTGTAGTGGGCAACTGTGTTGTGGTTGACGGTGCTGTCGTTGACGGTGCTGTGGGCAACGGCGCCGGTTGCGTGGGGCAAAGCTGTGTCAGGTTTTCAAATACGTTGAGCCGATACTCGCCCCCCAGCCAGGTAAACAGGTTGTAGGGGTGATCGCCTAGCGTGGGCAGTTTGCGGCGATCGGGATAGTTGCCCGTCAGGATGGCCGGCACGGCGTGGCCGGTCAGCTCGTGGACCGACGTGGCGTTGCGAAACCAAGTGGATTGAGCCGCCAGTTGAGCAAAATGTGGAAAGCGCTCGGCGTCAATGCGGCGATCTGCTCCCAGCAGCGACGCCAAAGGAAATGCGTCGAACACCACCATCACAACCGGCGCCTGTGCTCCCACGCTTCCAAAGTACGCATCGGGGCGGACCTCCTGCCGCCACAGCCGCTGAACCGCAGGCTGGAAAAAAAACAGGGCGGGGACCGCGATGAGACCAGCCGCCAGCAGCGAGCAGAACGATCGGGCTGGCGCCCACCGCGCATAAGCCAACGCCGCCAGTACGGCGACCAGCAGGCCGGCCGCCGCTATTCCCGCGGCTGGCATGGGCCCCAAACGCTTGACGATTGGCAGAACCGCCACGAGCACCCATAGGCCGGTCGAAGATGCCTGTACGACCGCGGCGTGGCGCGGCCACATTCGCGACAGGCCGCCAACGGCGCCGGCGGCCAACAGTGGCACGGCCAGCC
>CAYWTU010000375.1:0-4933 GCA_964461275.1 uncultured Pirellulales bacterium
CACCACCTCCCGCAGCCTGCGGACGAAGGCTTTTTCTAGTTCGGCGATTTCAGCCGCAATCTCTTCCTACGGTCGGGGTGGGACAGATTTGAAAAAAGGCCGGGTCAGCGGCGTCTCGTAGCCGTCGCCGCCGACACAGCAAACGTACTCCCACCCGCCTCACACCGCAATCGTCGGCTTGACCCCTTCCGGCGTTTCGTCGCTGTCCACTTCGAACCACTCCTTCTGGAACACGATCCGCTTCTGTTCGCGCATCGCGATGTTCGTGGTCAGTGCGATCACCGCGTCGGCCATGGCCACCTTGGGATGACACCGCGGCAGATTGTTTTCCAAGTCCAGATTGCGAATGCACCAGGCCCAGTGCTCCAATTCCTCGGTGTAGCCGCGGCTGACCGGGCCCCCGTCCAAGGCCTGCTTGCCGGCGGCCGCCGCCGGTCCGCCGCCGCTTTCTGTGGTGTCCAGCGTCGGACCTCCGGCGCCCTTCTTGGCCACGCGGATGTGGGTTGATGTGGCCGACCCCTTGAACAGCATCACCTCTTGTTCGCGCTCCAGGATCAGCGTCCCTTCGGTCCCCATCACCACCTCGCCGTAGCCGCCGTAGCCGTTGCCGTTGATCGACGAATACGTGACGCAGATTTTCTTGTTGGGGTCTTCGGCGAATTGCGGGCCCGGGTACTCGTAGATGCAATAGACGTGGTCTTCGCAGTCGCGGTCGCGGGGGAAAATATGCCGCCCTCCCACGGCCGACACCGTCAACGGCAAGACCTTCTTGCCGTCGGCCGCCGTGGCACTGACGAAGATGCTCGAGGCGTCGAGTTGATGGCTGCCCAACTCGGCCATCAGCCCGCCGCCGGTGCGGTTCCACAGCCGCCAGCGGATCAGCTCTTCCATGGCGCTGCGCAAGCGTCCGTCTTCCAACGTCAATTCCTGATAGCCGTATTTCTTGGCGTCCACCACGGCATCCAGAGCTTGCAGTTCGAGCTGCCGCTTCTGCTTGACCAGGGCGTCGAATTCCAGGCCCGGCTTGGCCTTCTCCAGTTGTTTGGCGACCTTCTCGGCCTTGGCTTGCAGCTCGTCGGGCAGCGGCATGGCCCAACTGTCCTTGCCCGGCAGGTTGCCGCGATGCCATTGGGCTCGAATGTGGTGCAAATCGCCCACGAGCCCGCGGCGGATCGTATCGACCGCGTTGTCGTACAAGATGCTGTAGTGGCGCTGATGCCCGGTGGCCAGGAGCATTTTGGTTTGCTTGGCGACCCGAGCCATTTCCTTGCACTCGTGCACCGTGTGGCCCATCAGCTTTTCGGTCAGCACGTGTTTGCCGGCCCGCATGCACTCGATGGCCACCGGCGCGTGCAGGTGCAGGGGCAGCGCGATGACCACCGCCTCAACATTCGGGTCGTTAATCAATTCGTGGTAATCGTCGTTGTAAACCTTCACCTGGCTGCGGGCCTGGTCTTCGCTCGTCCAGCCGTACTTAGACATCAGGCCGGGCCGGGCGGCCAGGGCGCTCTCGCTCGATTCGTCGCCGTGAAACGCGCGGTGAATGTTGTAGGGGCGAATGTCGGCGATCGCCACGACGTGCAAGTAGTCGGGCGTATGCGCCCCCAACAGCACGCCCCCCTCATCGCCCGTGCCGATGACGCCGATCCGCACCGGGTCGCCCAGACTTTTGGCGTAGCCGAAGTAGAACGACCCCAATCCGGCGCCCGAAACCACGCCGGCGGCCACGCTACCTTGCAGGAATTCGCGGCGTGTGAATTCGCTGCCGATGGCGGCGTGAAAATTCTCGCGACCAATCGCTTTCTCTTCAGGGCTTAGGTTCATGACGGGGACCTTTGGCGACGAAACAGGTTCTTGAACACATAATCCAACCCGCCCCACATCCCGCTGGGAACGGCGGCAATCACCAGCAGACCCACCATCTCCACCACCTCCTTGTTGACCAACATCGAGCGGCCGGCAATCGGCGGATCGGGCGGATAAATCGTGGGCCAGGGAGGCTGCGCCAACACAATCGACAACAAGAACACCGCCCCGCCCAGCGCCGCCCAGCGGCTCAATAGTCCGCTGAGCAGCGAAAGTCCGATCGCGACGTTGCTGTACATGGTTATCTTATCCACGGTATCCATCCCCGTGGCTCGCACGGGCACTGGCCCCAGACGGCGCTGTTCGGGCGTGAGTCCGTCGGTCAGGTCGCGTTTGAGTTGTTCTTCGGCCTCGTCGAGCCGGCCCAACCAGGGCTTGGCTTGGGCCTCCAATGCCTTGCGCTTGTCCCACAACCGCTTTTTTTGATACGGGATGTCGCCGCTGCCGGGCTGGCGCTTGGCCTCGGTTAGGCGGTCGAGTTCGTGGAAGTAGGTTTCCGTGTCTTCCTTTATTTCCGCCAAGTACTCCTGCATCTGCTGGCGGCGCTTGTCATAGCGCTTCTCCGCCTGCTGCTTCTGGCTGTCGGTCAGGCCGTAGTGCTTTGCCGCGTCGTCCACCAACGTCCGCCAGTGTGCGGCAACTTTTTCCGGGTCCAGTCGCTCACGACCTTCGTGGTCGGGAATCAGGCCCAGAAAATGGTCGGCCCAGGGGCCCTTGGCTTGTGCCAAGAATCCTGCGGAAGTGAAATTTGGATTGCGAAACTTCCAAATGCCCTGGTACAGGAAGTGCCAACCAATGGTGACCCGCAGCAGCACCAGCGCCGCGACCCCCAGCCATCCGATTTCGTAACGTTTGCCTGCCAGAGTGTCCTCCCTTGCTGCAAAGCGGTTCCCGCAGCGCCCGTCGGCCGCGAATCAGCACGATAATGGCAGGCACTCATTCTAACCCAGGGCCAAATGGCTCAAAAGTCCCGGCAGTTCTGCCAATTCGGGCCGAAAAACCGGGTCAGGGTTGCGAACCTGGCCGGCGCGATTGGCGCGGCGCCAAACGAGAAACCGACCGCCCCGTCACTCGTCCCAAGGGCTCGTCTTTACGGGCTGCGGCGACTGCGCCGCCTCGAGGGCCGCGTCTTCTTCGACCACCCGCGCCGGCGCTGCAACCGAATGAATGTCCAGTTCCCGCAACACACCCGGCAAATGCGAAACGGCCACGGCCAGGCCCGCCAGGCCGACCAGCGTCAGCACTTGCCCCCGATCGACAATGAACCTCTGGCTATTGTTAACGAACTCCACCAGCGTCCAAAACACATTCGACGCCTGAAGCACGCTGTATCCGGTCCCTCGCAGGTCCAGCGACGCCTGTTGGATCGCATACGGCGTCATGCAGCCGACAAACAGCAGTGCCGCGTGGACTACCGGCGGCAACCATTCAGGAACCTGGTGTCGCCGGCGCACCAACGCCACGGCCCACTTGCCCAGCCCCAGGTAGAACGCGAGGTAACCCAACTGCACCAGCACGAACGCCGTTAGCCCGACCAGGTCCAGACGAGACAGGTTTCCCGATGCTGACGCCCGCCACGCCATGATTAGAACCAGACCGCCAGTCGCCGCCGCGCCCAACAAGGTAAAGACGTAACCAGCGCCCGGCCCCGGGTTGAACCAGGTGAGCGCCACACGACCCAGCCCCGTTTGGGGCAGCGACCTCCGCAGCCGTTGCGAAACGATGGGCGGCTCGCTGACCAGGAACATGCCGGCCACAAACCAATTCAAACCTGAAACGAACGCGAACAACCAGAGCCAGTCATCGTTGGGGCTCACGTAGCGCGGCGCAACGCAACACCCGGCGATGACGCCTTGTAGCGCCATGATCGACCACCGCACGCTGGTCGAGCGATTGCCCGATGCGCCCACCAACCGTGACGCCGCCGCCAGGTAGAAAACCGTTCCGTAGCCGACCAGCAAGCTCAACAAGATGAGCTGCACGTACCAGAACGCGTCTTGGTCATGGCGCAGCTCCCGCCCCATACTGACGACGAAGATGGCGGCGAACCCGAACACCCACAGCAGGCCTGCCGCGAACAACAGCGAGACCGCCACCTGCCCGGCCCGACCGCGGACGACGGCGGCCAGCAATAGCCCCAGCAACGACAACAGCACGCAGCCCGCCACGGTGTAGGTGATCGTGAGCACGATCGACACCACGTCGATGCCCCGCAGCAGATAGGTAAACGCCAGGCACGGGGCCAACGCCGACAGGTACACCAGCATCTGCAACAGCGCCGTCGCCAGCTTGCCGCCCACGATCTGCCGCGGCGTGAGGTTGGTGATCTCCAAGAGCTCGAACGTTCGCTCGTCGCGCTCCTGGGCCAGCGACCGAAAGGCGGAAAACGGAATGACGATCCATAGCGCCGCCCCCAGGACCAGTAGGTAGCCTAGGAAAATCGTGTGACCCTGGGCCGTGTAACGCATCGCCGGACCGGCCAAAGCCACGCCGACCAACGACCAACCCCAGGCGCACAACAGCACCATGGTAAACGTGGCCGCAAACTGTCGGCTCTTGAGCGCCTGCCGAGCCTCCTTGACCAGAATCGGGTTGAGCCGGTCGGTCCAGCCCGCCAGCCAACCGGTTTGCGGCAAGGCCGCTTCCTCGGAGGCAACCGCGACAGCAGGCGTGGTCATCGGCTCCGCGCTCATTGCACCTGTCCCCGCGTCACCTGTAGGAACACCCGTTCCAGCGACTGTCCCTGCGAACCGAACTGAGCGACTTGAAATTCGGCCAGGACAAGCTCGCGGAGCAGAACCGCCTCGGCCCATTCGTCCCCGCTATGCGCCAACGTCACGCGGTCGCCGTCGACGCACACGTGCCGCACGTCCGCCCGCGCGCGTAACCACGCGGCAAGTCCCGGAGCATTGGCCAGCACGCGGATTTCCACGGTCCGTTCGGGCGAGTTTTGTCGCTCAATTTCCGCGACTGAACCGACGGCCAACAGTCGTCCGCGCTCCAAGATTCCCACCGTGTCGCACATCTCGGCCAGCTCGGTCAGGATGTGCGAACTGATCAAAATGGT
>CAYWTU010000376.1:0-4929 GCA_964461275.1 uncultured Pirellulales bacterium
CGCAGTCGAATGTCCTGATCGGCAGAATCTGCCGGTTGGGCGGCAGGACTGGCCGCAGCGATTTTGAGAGACCGGCCGGCGCGGGCGGGTCGTCAGGCCGCTTGCCGGCCAAGGGCCGAGCATCGAATGTCGTCCAGGACAGTGAGTTGCGTTATGAACACCGCACACCGTCGCAGCGGCATGGCCGGACCGTGCCTCGGCCCGGCACACGGTTTGCTAATGGCAAGTAAGGCAAGCGGCGCGGCGTGCGAAAAACGCCGCCTGCTCACAAGGTAGAACCAGTCATGTTGTCGCAACTCTTCTCCGGAACGCCGATTCCCGCCTTGGAACAGGTGGTTCACTTTTCGCAGGCGCGGCACGCCGTGCTGGCGGGCAACATTGCCAACTTCGACACGCCGGGTTATCGCGTGCGCGACTTGTCGCCGGAGCGGTTTCAGGCCCGCCTGGCCGACGCGCTCAAACGCCGCGACGAGCCCGGCCCCGCGTCACCTGGTCAAATGAACGCCTTTCCCGGCCGTCATTTGGAGCACGTCGGCCAGGATATGGAGGGTCTGTTGTTTCACGACGACTCGAACGGCGCTTTGGAACAACAAGTGGCCGCACTGGCCAAGAACCAACAGCAACACAACCTGGCGATCGCAGTGATGACGAACCAGTTTCGGCTCCTCCAATCCGTAATTTCTGAACGCGTGTAAGGTCCGTCTCAGCTTCCGTCCCTCACCGCCATAGCGCCCCTTAAGGAGTCCAGCGAATGTTCAGTGCCTTCGACATCAGCGTCAGCGGCCTGGTGGCACAGCGGGCGCGGCTCAACGCCATTTCGAGCAACCTGGCGAACATGTCGACCCAAGTGAACGAGGCTGGTGAGAACAAGCCGTATCAACCTCGGTTCGTCGTGTTTGAAACCGACGACAGCGTCCAGGCCCCGCACGGCGGCGTGGGCGTGCGGGTCAAGTCGGTCGAGACGGAAGACGTCGAGCCACTATTGAAATACGAACCGCAGAGCCCGCTGGCGAACGAGCAGGGAATGGTCGCCTACCCGAACATCAACATGACGCGAGAATTCGTCGACGCCTTGGAGGCCACGCGGGCCTACGAGGCGAACATCGGCGTGATGGAGGTCTCGCGCGACCTGAACCAACAGACGATGCGGATCCTCGCCTAATCGCTTGGATTCTAAACGGACTTGCCCATGATCAACCCGATCAGCGCTCCTGGCCTCATCACCAAACCCGGCCTAGCCCCGGTGGGCGGCACGCCGGCCGAAGGCGCCGGCCCGTCGTTCAAGGATATGCTCCTCGACGGCCTGAAGCAGGTGAACTCGATGCAGGCTGACGCCAATAAGGCGGTGGAAACGTTGGCCACCGGCGGCAACGTCAACCCGGCCGAGGTGCTGACGGCCGTGCAGAAGGCCGACCTGGCGTTTCGGATGATGATGCAGGTGCGCAACAAACTGGTGCAGGCCTACGAGGACGTGCAAAACATTCGTGTGTAACCGATTGGACGGCGCGCGACGGACCAAGGATGGTTCGCGTGCCCCGTCGCCAGGGCCGTCTGAACCGACGGACGGCCCGGAACAATGTGGAGCGTAGGGAATGGATTTCCTCAATCAAGGTTTGGCCCAACTTGCCGAGCTGTTTCGCTCGATGACGCCCGGCGCGCGAATCGCCAGCGGCTTGCTCACGGCCGTGGTGGCGATCAGCCTGGCGTTCCTGTTCAAGTCGGGCATTTCCGGCCCCGACGGTTACCTGATGGGGGGCGCGCACTTCAGCGCCGCGGAGCTTCCCGCCATGGAGGCCGCCTTCGCCAAGGCCGGCCTGAGCGCCTACAGCGTCGACGGCAATCAGATACGAGTTCCGCGCGGACAACAGGCCGCCTACATGGGCGCCCTGGCCGACGCCGGCGCGCTGCCGACAAACTTCGGCGACTATCTGATGGATGCCACGAACAACGCCAATCCGTTCATGACCGAAGAACAGCGCAAGCAGATGCTCAAAACCGCCAAGATCAAAGAATTGTCCAACATCATCGGCAACATGCCGGGCATCGAAAAAGCCGCCGTCATGTACGACGTCGATACCAGGTCGGGCTTGCGGCGCGAGAAAATGTACACCGCCAGCGTCATGGTCAAACCGAACGGCTCGCTCCCCCTGGACGAGTCGCGGGTGCCGATGATCCGCCATCTGGTGGCGGGCGCCGTGGCGGGATTGGACCCCGCCAAGGTGACGGTCATCGACCAGAACGGTCGAGCCTACACGTCGAATAGCTCGATGCCGGGCTTGGCAGGCGGCGACGACGCCTACTTCGAGCGGCAACGCCGCTGGCAGCAGTGGGTCGAGGACAGCATCCGCAAGTCGCTGGCGTACGTGCCCGAGCTGACGGTCACCGCCAGCGTGGAATTGGACAAAGAGATCGAGCACACGGTGAGCACCACCAAGCCCGACGATCCGCAGAAGGCCGTGCCGATCTTTACGCGCGAAGACAGCAAGACCTTGACCGAAGAACGCGGCGGGCAGGCGGCCGGTCGACCCGGCTTGGAAGCCCAAGGGCCCAACCAAGCGGCGGCATTACCCGCATCATCGGCCAGTGGCAACAAGAGCGCTGAAGAACAGTCCACGGCCGAGACGCAAAACGTTGTCGGCCAGAGCATCCAAAAAATCGCCATGCACCCGCTCACGCCCAAGAAAATCTCGGTGGCGGTCGGCATTCCGGACAGCTACTTCAAGCAGGTTTGGCGGCAGCGCAATCCCGCGCCCGCCGGCCAGGAACCCGCCGAACCCGACCCGGCCGCGCTCGACAAAATCTCGGTCGAGGAGACGGGCAAGATCAAGCAGCACGTGGCCCGAGTGATCTTGGCGCCCGAGGACAGGGAGCTGGCCGAAACCGAGATGAACGTCACGGTGACGACGTTTGCCCACCTGGAGTCGGCGCCGCTGCCGGAACCGGGCGCCGCCACGCAGGCGCTGGGATTCTTGGGGCAGTATTACCAACCGCTGGGGCTGGCCGGATTGGCCCTTGTCAGCTTGCTGATGGTCCGCTCGCTGGTTCGCTCGATTCCGACCAGTGTGCCGCCGGCGCCGGCCGCCGCCACGCTGCCGTTTAATCCCGTATCGGCCGGGGGCGATGAAATGGCTGACACTGCGACCGCCACCAACCGGCTCAAACGCCGCACAGCGTCGGGCCCCTCGCTGCAAGAAGAGCTCACCGAAATCGTCCGCGAAGACCCCGACGCGGCGGCCAAGATTCTCAAGAGTTGGATCGGCAAGGCAGGTTAACCAACCATGAACGAAAAAGACTCGCTTCGCAAAGCGGCGATCCTGCTGGCTAGTCTCGACCCGCAATCGTCCGACGGTTTGTTGCGCCAAATGGACGCCCAGCAGGCGCAGCAACTGCGCGTTGCCGTGGCGGATCTTGGTCGGGTTGATCCACTGGAGCGACAACGGGTACTGGACGAATTCGTCCGCAATGGCGGCGCGATGCCGGCCGAATCCGGCGACGGCGGCGGCGTGGAGTTGGAGCTGGGGTTGCACGACCGACCCGGCGTGCTCGCTTACCCGGCGTCGGCCAAGAAATCATCCGCGCCCACCCTCAAGGCGACATCAGCCACGCCGCGCCCCGCGGCCGACGAAACGGCGTTCCGCTTTTTGCAACAGGTGGACGCCAGCGACCTGGCCGAGGCGCTCCGCGACGAACACCCACAGGCGGTCGCACTGGTGGTGTCGCGGCTATCCAGCGACCGTGCCGCGGCGGTCCTGGCCGACCTGCCGGGAACCGTGCAGTCCGAAGTCATGCGGCGGATGATGGACCAGGAAGACGCGCACCCCGACGTGGTGCAGGAAGTCAGCCGCGGGTTGCAAGCCCGCTTGGCTCAGCAAGCCCGCACGCCGAGCCGGCGCCACGCCGGAGTATCGGTGTTGGCGGGCATTCTGGAGGCGGCCGACGATCGCTCGCGCGATCAGATTCTCACCAATCTGGAGCGCCACGACCGGCAGTTGGCCAGCCTGCTGGCCAAGCCGGGCCCGCCGCCATTGGAAGACCTCGACGCTTTGGACGATCGCGACCTGGTTCAGGTGTTTCGTGAGGCCGATGCGCAGGTCGCCGTGTTGGCGCTTGCCGGTTCGTCGCCAACGTTGGTCGATCGGCTGTTGGCGATGTTCCCGCCGACGGCCGCGCAGTCGTTGCGGCTGGCCCTGCAGCACCTGGGACCGACGCCGCTGTCCGACTTGGACCGCGCCCGCGACGAGTTGCTGCTATTGGCCCGCCGGATGATGGCTGCCGGGCGGCTAACGACGCCGAGCCGCCAACTGCTCAACGCCGCCGCCTGAGAGCCCAGTTCGACGTTTCGACCGCACACCCCTTGCCCACCCAGCGCCTATGAGCACCGTGATCAAAGCCGGCCAAACGTCGCGCGGCGGCGGCGGCGTAGCGTTCAATTTGGACGACATGGCCGTCCAGGCGCAGCAGTACCTGGAAAAGGTCAAGGCCCAGGCCGCGCAGATTGTCGCCGACGCGCAACAGCAGTCGGACCAAATCAAGAAGGCCGCGCACAACCAGGGCGTTCAAACGGCCAAGCAGCATCTGCGGCAGCTCGTGGATCAAGAAGTGAGTCAGCGAGTTGAGCCGCAATTGCGAGAGATCATTCGCCAATTGCACGAAGCCCGACATGCCTGGCACGCCCATTGGGAGAAATGCGCCGTCGACGTGGCCATCCGCATTGCCGAGCGGATTTGCCGCCGCCAATTGAGCTTCACGCCTGAGATTCCCTTGCAACTGGTGCAAGAGGCGCTGCACCTTGCCGCGGGGAGCGCCGAACTACGGCTGTACTTGAATCCGCAGGACCATCGGGCGCTGGCGGCGCCGCTGGCCAAGCTCGTCGCCGAGTTTGCGGCCGTGGCGCCGGCGCAGGTGATTGAAGACCCGTCGATCGGTCCC